>DALYHZ010000139.1:0-6862 GCA_031970635.1 Methylococcaceae bacterium
CACAAAAGATGAGTTATCTAAACAAATTCTGTGTTCAGATGGTGATCAACGTGATACTGGCGAATGTCGTAATTACACTTCGGTTACTCTCCCAACGATCGATTCGATTTCTTTCCCTAACACGCCAAATCAACTGTTTTGGACAGAATCAGCTTATACATCGCAATGGTTTACTGATGTTGCGTGCTGTTCATACAACTTAAACTTTGGTACTGGCAGTGGAAATGTCAACAATAACAAAAAGTCTGCGTATGCGGTTAGATTAGTTCGTGGTATTGCAAAATTACTGTCATCTACCGATTGTGGAAATGGACAAATTTTAAATGCAAATCAAACAGCTTGTATTGATAAGCCCATTATTCCAAGCAACACATCAAGTTCCAAATGTGATTTACCATTTACTTCCATCACAGTATCAGATATGAAAGCGTGCGAAGCAGCCCCTTGTACTCAACCAAATCAATACAATCAAACAACTTGTTCAAACATCTATCATTCGTTTTACTAAGTTGAGAATTGAATCAAAAAAGCCGCTAGTAACATGGCGGTTTTTTTGTCAGTGGTGAGATGGCGTGTAACAGTGATGAGTTAATTATTTAATTTGGTATCATTATCGATTATGTTTTATGAATTTTTAAGTTAAGAAGATAACTATGGCAAATATCCAAGCAATTCGTGGGATGCACGACATCCTGCCAGAGCAAACCCCTTTGTGGCAATATGCCGAAAAAATTATCCGTGAAGTTTTAGGTAGCTATGGTTACAGCGAAATCCGCTTGCCTGCGGTGGAAAAAACAGAACTTTTCAAACGTTCCATTGGCGAAGTGACCGACATTGTTGAAAAAGAAATGTACACCTTTGAAGACCGCAACGGCGATTCGTTGACTTTGCGTCCCGAAGGTACAGCAGGTTGTTTACGCGCCTGTTTAGAACATGGTTTATTACATAATCAAGTGCATCGGCTTTGGTATTACGGTGCGATGTATCGTCATGAACGCCCACAAAAAGGACGTTATCGCCAGTTTTATCAGCTTGGCGTTGAAACGTATGGTATGGCAAGTGCTGATATTGATGCTGAATTATTATTGCTAACAGACAGATTGTGGAAACGTTTAGGCATTCGTGACAAAGTGCGTTTGCAACTCAATTCACTTGGTACTATTGCCGAACGTTTAGTTTATAGAGATGCGTTGGTTGCCTACTTTGAGCAACATTTAGATGCTTTAGACGAAGACAGTTTGCGCCGTTTAAAAACCAACCCATTGCGAATTTTAGACACTAAAAATCCTGCGATGGCTAACGTTGTGAAAAACGCACCTGAGTTGATGGCTTATTTAGGTGAAGAGTCAAAACAACATTTCCAAACCATTTTAGATACGCTCACCGATTTAGGTGTCAGTTTTGAAATTAACACACGTTTAGTGCGAGGCTTGGATTATTACAGCAAAACGGTTTTTGAATGGGTCACAGATGAACTCGGTTCGCAAGGCACGATTTGCGCTGGTGGACGTTACGACGGTTTAATTGAACAACTCGGTGGTAAACAAAATTCGGCAATCGGATTTGCAATGGGCATGGAGCGTTTGTTGTTGTTACTCGAAACACTCGATTTGAAAATCGAAAATACCGTTGACGTGTATTTAATTCGTGTCGGTCAGCAAGCTGAAAAAGTCGGATTACGTTTAGCTGAACAATTACGCACGGAAATTCCCACGTTAAAATTACAAATGGATTGTGCGGGTGGCGGCATCAAAAGCCAATTTAAAAAAGCGGATAAAAGCGGCGCAAAATACGCGCTAATTTTAGGCGAAGATGAAGTGGCGCGTGGTGAAGTGGCTTTGAAATCGTTGCGTGATGAGCAATTTGGACAACAAACGTTTACTTTAAATGACGTGGCGACGTATTTTAAAATATAATTTTTACATTACAAAAATTATATGAGGATAACAGTAAATGAGCGATGCTGACTCGGCTGTAGTGCGAAACAAAGCGTTGATTGTGAATAATTTATCGATGCTTGCGAAAGAAAAATGTATGATAAGTGCCTTTTTAGGTGGAAAAGATACACTTTTAACCGCTGTTATCAGTGCGAATTTAAAAGAGGATACGGTTGTTTTTGATACTAGTCCTTCAGAAAAGTTAAATGCTAAATTACTTTCTGTGCGCGCCATTAAATTTAGTACGGTATTTAACGGGGTTCAAGTTGCTTTTACAGGTGAATCGGTAAAAAAAACAAAACACGGTGGGTATGATGCTTTTATTATGCCTTTGCCCAGTTCGTTATATTGGTATGATAGACGCGGTGCTTATCGTGTCAGTGCGCCGACAACAACAAATGTCTGTTTTTGTAAAATCACCGTTCCACCACCTGCTGACAATGCAAAACCAGAATACAAGGCGCATTATGAACGACTTACGAATAAAATAAGACAGCAGTTATTTGAAAAATTGGAAGCAGAACTTATTACAGAAGAACAAAATTTTGCAAGAGCGTATTCTAGGATGTCGCCTGAAGAAAAAACGTTAGCAAAGATAGAACGAAAAAAACTTGAAGAAGAGCGAAAAAAAAATCCGCCGGTGCCAGATGAAAATTTAGTCAATGTTTTTCAATTAAAATTGTTTGACATCAGCATTACTGGCTGTGCTATGACTAACCATGATGAAGAATTTTCTTATTTTCTAAATTCAAATGCGCTTCATGAAAACTGTGTTTTGATAATGCCAGATCATGGAGAAGCGACAGTTAATTTAGAAATTATGCTCAAACGTGTAATAGAACACGAAGATAGACATGCACCGCTTGAAGAATTTATCGGCGTTAAATTCATTGATCCAAGACAATCGGCTGAATCCATGATTTTTCGTTATATTCAAGCTCTTGATAGACAACTAAAGAAAAGATAAACCGTTATTTTCTTTGGTGTGATATTTCAACCTAACTAATCCAAGCGTTATCAAAGATACAATGGAACTCTACGAAACTGAAGAACAACAAGTTGAAGCCCTGCAAAAGTGGTGGAAAGAAAACGGCACTGCCTCACTCATAGGTTTAGGCATCGGTTTAGCTGCCATTTTGGGCTGGAATTATTGGCTTGATTACAAAAAAGCCGAGACTGGCAAAGCCTCGGCGATGTACGAGCAATTATTAAAAGACGCAAATGCTGATAAAAAAGATGCGGTCGATACAGTTGCAAATAAATTAAAAATGGAATTTAAAGCCACTGAATACGCTACATACAGCATACTTTTACAAGCAAAAACGAAAGTGGATGCTGGCGATTTAGCCGGAGCAAAAGAATTACTACAAACTTTAGCTAATCAGTCTGCGGATGAACTTAGTCAATTGGCAAAATTGCGCTTAGTGCGTTTATTTTTGGCAACGGGCGAATACGAAAAAGGATTGCAACTTATCGCACAAGTTGACCAAAAAACGGCGGCGGGGTTTGCAGATAATTATGACGAACTCGTTGGCGATTTATACGTTGCGTTAGACCGCATCGACGAAGCACGAACATCCTACGAAAAAGCCTTACACAATGGTTATCAGTCACCGTTATTACAATTCAAAATCGACGATTTAACCGCACCTGAAAAATTGGAAAGTACAAAATAATGCGTCGCCTATTTTTATTGTTTATTGCGTTATCACTGAGTGCGTGTTCAACATTGGATACGGTGAAAGAATCCATGTCGGGCATTACCGATTATTTTGCCGGCGGCGAAGACAACGCTGATCCACCAGCCGTGTTAACGGAATTCAATCCAGAAGTTCAAATCGATGTCGTGTGGAAAAGTTCGACCGGCGTGGGCGAAAATGAACAAACGGTAAAATTAGTTCCCGCTATTCATAGCCAAAAAATTATTACTGCTGACCGTGAAGGTTTAGTTCAAGCGCGACATTTAGGCACAGGCGATAAAATTTGGGAAAATGAAACCGGATTGCATTTGTCTGGTGGCGTGGGGTTAGGCGTAGAATCGACAATTCTAGGATCAAGCAACGCCGATGTTATCGCATTGAATAGCGACACAGGTGAAAAACTGTGGTCAGTCAAAGTTTCCAGCGAAATTTTAGCCGTGCCTGTAGTTGCTAAACACATTGTTATTGTTCGTACTACCGATGGTGCTGTCACAGCGTTAAGCGAACAAACTGGCGCAAAATTGTGGAGTTACGAACACAATGTTCCCGCATTGAGTATTCGAGGCATCGGCACACCGGTGATTGTCGATAACAAAGTAATCGCGGGTTACGACAATGGCAAATTGATTGCGTTAGATTTAAACAATGGTAAATATGCGTGGGAAACCAGCATCGCCATTCCCAAAGGTCGCTCAGAAGTCGAACGTTTAGTTGATTTAGATGTTGACCCACTAGAAATTCACGATGTCATTTACATTGCCAGTTATCGCGGTGGCGTAGCAGCAATTTCAGCGTCTGACGGCGATGTGATGTGGCGCAACGAAAATATTTCATCACATTCAGGGTTAAGCAACGATTTTCGTTATTTGTATTTAAGTGATTCACACAGTCATGTTTGGCAAATTGACCAACGCAGTGGCGGCAGTTTTTGGCAACAAAAAGAGCTACATCATCGTCACTTAACGGCACCTGCAACGTATCAAAATTATGTTGTGGTCGGTGATTTTGAAGGTTATGTCCACTGGCTAAGTAGCACTGACGGGCGTTTGCTAGGGCGTGTGCAAGTCTCTGACAGTCCTATCGAAGCAAAACCTGTCGTTGTTGATGACATGATTTATGTTTACGCCAAAGACGGTACGGTTGCCGCTTTAAAAATTAAGTAAAATCTTTAGTTCGAGGTAGAATTCTTCCTCGAACTCCCTCTTCTCTTTCAAGTCTATCCTCAAATTATGTTACCCGTTATCGCTTTAGTCGGTCGTCCCAACGTGGGCAAATCGACCTTATTCAATTTTTTAACCAAAACCCGTGATGCCATTGTGGCGGATTTCGCAGGTCTAACCCGTGACCGCCAATATGGGCGCGTTAAAAATAAAGATATTCGCCCTTGCCTTGTTGTCGATACAGGCGGGATTGCTGACGATGCCGAAGGCATTGAACGTGTCGCACGCAAACAAGTTCAAATGGCATTGGAAGAAGCAGACATCGTCTTTTTTATGGTTGACGGACGGGCGGGTTTTAGCTCATCGGATAAAGTCATCGCCGACATGTTACGCCGTTTAGATAAACCCGTTCTGCTCATTACAAATAAAACCGACGGCGTTGATTCACTTGCGGCAGTGTCGGATTTTTATAGTTTAGGCTTAGGCGAGCCAATAAAAATTGCCGCATCGCACGGAACAGGTATTCCAGAATTATTGCGAATGACTGACAAGTTATTGCCAATCGAAATCAAAGATGAAGCCGAAGATAAAGACGAAATTCGCATTGCCATTGTCGGTCGTCCAAATGTTGGTAAATCTACTTTAGTTAATCGGTTATTAGGCGAAGAGCGTGTCGTCGTGTTCGATGAAGCAGGCACAACCCGCGACAGCATTTACATTCCATTTGAACGTAATGGCAAAAAATTCACGTTAATTGATACGGCGGGAATGCGTCGTCGCTCCAGAATTGGTGAAGCCATTGAAAAATTCAGCGTATTAAAAGCTCTGCAAGCCGTTGAACGTGCAAACGTTGTGATTTACATGATTGATGCGCGTGAAGGCATCACCGACCAAGATGCGCATTTACTCGGTTTAGTTTTAGAAGCAGGACGGGCATTAATCATTGGTTTGAATAAATGGGACGGTATTTCGCAAGAGCAAAAAGATAAAATTAACCGTTTGCTCGAAGTTAAACTTTCGTTTGTCGATTTTGCAGAAAAGCATCCGATTTCAGCTCTGCACGGTAGCGGCGTTGGCAAAATGTTTGATTGTGTGCAAGGCTTGTATGAAGCGGCTATGCTTGACATGTCAACGCCGAATCTAACACGAATGTTAAAAGAAGCCACGACCGCACACCAACCGCCACTGGTGAATGGACGACGTATCAAATTGAAATACGCGCATCAAGGCGGACGCAATCCACCAATCGTTGTGATTCACGGTGTGCAAACCGATGAATTGCCCGAATCGTACAAACGTTATTTAATCAATTATTATCGAACCGCAATGCAATTGAGCGGTACGCCGATTAAATTGGTTTTCAAATCGCCAGAAAACCCATTCCATGGTAAAAAATCTAAACCGACTGAATGGGAAGTCAAAAAACGTGAGCGTTTAGCACGTCGTGCTAAAGCGAAAAGTCAGTAAGTTACTGCCCACGCATAAAAAATTTATCCAAATCTTGCGTTGACAATGCAACCCACGTCGGACGACCGTGATTGCATTGTCCACCCCGTTCAGTTTGTTCTAATTCGCGCAATAACGCATTCATTTCATCTTGCGTCAAAATCCGATGCGCTCGCACTGAACCGTAACATGCCATTTTTGCCAGCACTTCGTTGTATTCGCTTTGAATGCGATAACTCGCCTCATTAACCGCTAAATCCGCCAACACATCACGCACTAATTGTTCAGAATTGCCGTTTTGCAATAACGCAGGTTGCGAACGTAATAACAACGTTTCGGGCGAAATACGATTTAATTCAAACCCCATTGATTCAAAAAAATCGCTCGAATTCTCCGCGAGTTCTGCTTCGGCAGATGTCACGGTAATTTTGATTGGCAAAAGTAACGGTTGCGACGCGATTTTGCCTTCCGCATATTGTTTTTTGAGGCGTTCGTAAGTGATTCGTTCATGCGCGGCGTGTGCATCGACTAAAACCATGCCTGTTGCGGTTTCAGATAAAATATAAATGCCATGCAAATGAGCAATCGCATAACCCAAAACCATTCGATTCGGATTGGT
>DALYHZ010000140.1:0-5892 GCA_031970635.1 Methylococcaceae bacterium
GAAATAAATTTTTCAATATATACTAATGTGTTTGTTTTTTTAAAATTAATATAACCTTTTGGGAATGCCTCTTTCAAAAAATTTTATTAAAAAAAGCCTTAATTAAGGCAAATGTGATTAAAGGCGATGGTAATTCAGAAGAATATGAATATATAAACGCTATTTTTAATACGATTTATCTTTACAAGTTGATTTGCTTGGAATGCGAACGATTTTTTGAAGAGCCTTCGGAACATATCGAATTGGAATATGGCGAATTTCCTGACAAGCATATACTTCATTTTCTTGTCGATGGTATTAGATTACTCATGACTTATGATGAAAATGCTAAAAAATGGACGGCAACAAGAGTATTTCTTGGTTCTTTCAAGGGATTTGAAGAGGTTATTCAGAGACATGATTTACCCTATTTATTCAAATATCCAAATCCTGAATACGGTGAAATTCTTGAGGGAATTCCTCCAACCAAAGATATTTTCGTCTTTCAATTAGTCCAAGAAAAAATAAAAGAACTTGAATATGAATACGAATTTATTTATTACTAAAAACGAGAATTATTTTTTTATTAACCTTACTGTCATTTTAGATAATCCTAGCCATTACATTAAACAGCCTCTTTCTTGATGAAAAAGAGGCTGTTTACATGGTTAATTTTTTGAGGGTGGTGGAATGGGTGCAGGACTTTTAGGAATGATTGCATTAACATTAAACGGTGATGCTGTCCCATTCGGAACGCGAGAATCATTGCCCCATATTGGATAATCATCCGTTAAGGTTTTCAAAAATGCCACAATCGCTTTTTCTTCATTTACGTTTAAACGTAAATTCCCCACTTGTATTGTATTCAAATTATCTTTAACTTCTGGTGCTGACCAAGCGGTTTTGCCAAATCCAGATGAATTATTATCGGCAACTTGTTGTAAAACATCACGTGTATTATAGAAATGGACGACTTCTTGTAGCGTTTTAAACACACCGTTATGTCCATAAGGTGGCGTTAATTCTATATTACGCAAGGTTTCTACTTTGTGTTTACCTATTTCAGAATTTAACGCTATATCTGTGCGTCCACCTAATCCTAAATCTGGTTCAGGATTATTAGGAATGTTCACATTACGAGGCAAGCCGTTATTGTGATAGCTGAAATTTGTTAATAGCGGTGGTCTTGTTGCACCATTGTTATCAATCGTTACATCTATCTTATGACACGTTGCACATTTTGCTTTGCCTTTGAAAAGATTAAAACCTTGTTGCTCAAGAGACGTTAATGATGTTTTTCCCGCTAAATAATAATCAAATTTAGAATTGAATTTGTTAAACACAGGGACTTGCTTCAAATGCCGCAATCGATTGAGCAAGACTATGATAAGCGCGTTGGACATCACGCGAATCACTGCTGTTAATATTGACGTTATACAACTGTTGGAATGCGTCAATATATTGAGAATTTTCACGCAGCCGTTCAATCACTGCTAATTCGTCAATCATAGCCATTTCAGCAGGATTTAAAATGGGCTTTTGCGCTTGTTCAATTAAATCAGCGGCTCGACCATTCCAAAATTGACCACCTATGTAAACGTTTCTTACATTATCAAAGCGAAACTTTGGACTAAATGCGGTATAAGCAATACTGGGTGCATTCAAAGTGCCTGTCACGCCAGCAAGCGAACCTGTTGAAACAGCTGTTCCTGTGATTATATTTACCGTATCTGCAAAACTTGGCACAATCCCTTGAACATTATTAGCAATAGAATTCGCAGGCGTTAGCGAATGGCATGTTTCACAGGATTGATTACGGTTAAACGAAAGATTTTTATCTTTATAGAGCGATTCCCCCAACTGTTGTTCAGGCGTTAAAGAAACCGCAATAGAATTAAAACTCAGTGCTGAAAGTGCAACGGTAAAAAATAACTTTTTCATAATATCCATCCTTCGATTAGAAAGTAACAAATCTCGCAGATAGGCTATGTCATTGTTCACTTTGAAATCAAACGGTTGTATTAAAATTGTGATAAATGTCTCATTTCAAAAAAAAATTATTAAAGTTTTAAAAAATCAAATTTTAAAAATAAATAATTTAATCAACTCACTTTAAAAATCACCATGTTAGACGACAAACATGACATGGTCAGTTACAAATATCTAAGACTTTTTTACATGGAATACATATAAAAAATACTAACTATAAAGGAACGGAAAATGAACATAATCAAAAATCGTAACACGCACCCATCCATGGTATATCCACGGAAAATAATGGTAAATTCAGTATTAAATAAAATTACATGTCCCGCATGTAAATCACCCGAAATAGAATTTATAGCGCTCTCGCCAGAGCAAGTTTTTAAAAGACAGTCCATGTGTTTAGAATGCAACACGATATGGACGACGAGAAATAACAGCATACCCGTTCGTTATAAACAAAAAGGGTTCTATCAATAATTAACAGAGCTTTATTTCTATAACGCAAACAAGCCCAACCATTTTTTTAATTGTTGGGCTTTTTCAATTCAACCAAAATGCGCTTCTCTATGACAATTCGGACACAACGCAATCGCATTTTTTACAGAATCTTCGCCATCGTCAGCTAATCGTGTTTTATGGTGAACTTCTAAATAAGGCGTGTTGTCTTTTTTTCTATTAAACGGCGCAGGATTTTTACATTTTTCACAAATACCTTTTGCTCTTTCGAGAACTTCTGCAACAACATCGGGATTTCTTCTAAACGAAACTGATGTTGTAGTTATTTTTTCAGGATTTTTCGAAGCAATTTGTAATCGGGCTTGTCGGTCAGCAGAACTAGACTGTTTTGATTTTTCAACGGCAAGTTCAAATTTTGTTTGAATATGTGACGATGAAAATAAATGTGATGTTTTTCTTTTTAAGTATTCTTTAACTAATCCAAGTACATAAGCAGGATTACCGGCAGGCAAATTTGCTTGGACTAGAGTTTCATTAACCGAATTCGCCATTCTCGTCCAATCTATATTGGAAAATTCGCGTTCAATAACGGAAAGTCTTTGATAATTTTCTACATGTTCATTACCTGTGCTAATTATTATTCGTACTGAGTTGTTGTCAATTGCATTTATTGTGAATTTGCTTCGTTCCCCAGCTGTCGCAACAACATCACCAACTGAAAAGTATTTTTCTATCTCTTGTTTGTTTATAGCCATTTTTACCTCCCCCTGTTAAAAAACACAAAAAAGGCCAGATTTCTCCAGCCTTCTTTATTTCTATCTATCTCGAATTAGCGTTGAAAATTATTTCAACAAGCCTTGCAACAAACCATTTAATTTATGAACAAACGCCGCTGGGTCATCTAAATGTCCGCCTTCGCTCAAAATCGCTTGGTCAAACAAAATTTGCGTTAAATCCGCAAAACGCGCGTCGTCTTGCTCAACTTTTAAACGTTGCACAAGTCCGTGGTCAGGATTGATTTCAAAAATCGGTTTTTTACCCATTCCCATGCCACCGAGAGCTTGCCCCGCATCTTTTAAAATGCGTTCCATGTGCAAACTCATCCCGTAAACATCCGCCACTAAACACGCTGGCGATTCGGTCAAACGATGACTTAATTTAACTTCGCTGACTTTGTCGCCCAACACGTCTTTAATTTGCTTAATCACCGATTCAAAGTCTTTATTGACTTCTTCTTGCGCGGCTTTTTCTTCTTCGGTTTCAGTTTTACCTAAATCCAAATCGCCTTTGGCAACAGACTGTAAATGTTTGCCGTCGAATTCATCTAAATGCGACACCAACCATTCATCGATACGGTCAGAAAGCAATAACACTTCAATGCCTTTTTTGCAGAAAATTTCCAAATGCGGGCTATTTTTTGCCGCCGAATAACTTTCAGCGGTGACGTAATAAATCTTGTCTTGCCCTTCTTGCATACGGCTGACGTAATCTTCGAGCGAAACCTCTTGTTTATCAGAATCATTATGTGTTGACGCAAAACGGAATAATTTGGCAACACGTTCTTTGTTGGCATTGTCTTCAATCGGTGCTTCTTTTAACACCACGCCGAATTGTGACCAGAAAGTCGCGTATTTTTCAGGCTCATCTTTTGCCAAACTTTCGAGCATCCCCAACACTTTTTTCACTGCGCCCGATTTGATGGTGTTGATTTGTTTGCCTTGTTGCAAAATTTCACGCGATACGTTCAGCGGCAATGAATTTGAATCGATAATCCCGCGAATAAAACGTAAATAACGCGGCATCAATTGTTCTGCATCGTCCATGATGAAGACTTTGCGAACATAAAGTTTTACGCCATGTTTTGCATCTTTATCCCACAAATCAAACGGCGCACGGCTTGGCACATAAAGCAATAACGTGAATTCATTATTACCTTCGACTTTGCTGTGAACATGCGTTAAAGGGTCTTGGAAATCGTGGGCGACGTGTTTGTAAAATTCGTTGTAATTTTCGTCAGAAATTTCCTGACGCGCTTTTGTCCAAAGTGCTGACGCGCTGTTAATGGTTTCTTCGACGATTTCAGGCACTTGTTTTGCCATTTCTTCGTCTTCTTCATCACCAAAAGAAGGTTGAACTTCTTTATCCATCACAATCGGCAACGAAATGTGATCAGAGAATTTGCGAACAATTGAACGTAATTTCCAACCGTCTAAGAATTCATCTTCGCCTTCTTTCAAATGTAAAACGATTTCTGTGCCGCGTGTATTTTTTTCAACTGATTCGACGGTGTAATCGCCCTCACCTGCTGATTCCCAACGTGTCGCTTCGCTTGAACCGGCTTTGCGGGTGGTCAAAGTCACTTTATCCGCAACGATAAAGGCTGAATAGAAACCTACGCCGAATTGTCCGATTAACTCGCTGTCTTTAGCTTGTTCGCCAGTTAAGGCTTCAAAGAATTGTTTTGTGCCAGATTTTGCAATCGTGCCGATGTGTTCTTGCACTTCGGCGCGGGTCATCCCGATACCGTTATCGATAACCGTCAAAGTACGTTTGTCTTTGTCGAATTCAATACGGATTTTTAATTCGCTATCGCCGTCATACAAACTGTCGTTTGATAAGGCTTCAAAACGTAATTTATCTGCCGCGTCAGACGCATTTGAAATTAACTCGCGCAAGAAAATTTCTTTATTGCTGTAGAGCGAGTGAATCATCAAATGCAATAAATGTTTTACTTCGGTTTGAAAGCCTAAGGTTTCTTTTTGTGTTGCTGTAGTCACTGTTTTTTCCTTTGTTTGAAAAGTAACGTTAAAAAATGAATCAGCAACGATTTATGGGCGAGTTTATTTTTTTCAAGCGTTACGTTCTGGCAACGCATTCACAATGTCACTAATCAACGTCGCGCCACGATAAATTAAGCCGGTGTAAACCTGAACCAAACTTGCACCAGCGGCTAATTTTTCTTGTGCATCGGCGGCACTCAAAATGCCACCAGCGGCGATAATGGGCAATTTACCGTTCAATTCTGCCGCTAATAAACGCACGACTTCTGTTGCCATTTCTTTCACTGGCGCACCACTTAAACCGCCCGTTTCATTCGCTAATGGATGTCCTGCAATTTTATCGCGCGAAATCGTGGTATTCGTCGCAATCACGCCATCGATATTAAATTGCAACAACAAATCAGCAATATTTCGCACTTCTTCGGGCGTTAAATCTGGCGCGATTTTCAACACTAACGGCACATAACGTCCATGTTGGATTTGTAATTTCGATTGTTCTTCTTTTAACGTCGAAACCAATTGTTTTAACTCGTCGCCTTGTTGTAATTGGCGCAGATTTTTCGTATTCGGCGACGAAATGTTGAGTGTGACATAACTCGCCACGGCATAGGCTTTACGCAAGCCAATCAAATAATCATCGAGCGCATTTTCAATCGGGGTGTCAGCGTTTTTACCGATGTTAATGCCTAAA
>DALYHZ010000140.1:5902-6860 GCA_031970635.1 Methylococcaceae bacterium
GCTGATGACGATCAGCGCGCGCTTGTTCAGACGACTGCGTTTAACCTGCTCAAGCAAATAATCAATGCCTTTGTTATTAAAGCCCATGCGGTTAATAATCGCCTCGTGTTCGGGCAAACGAAACAAACGTGGCTTCGGATTTCCCGCTTGCGGACGTGGCGTAACTGTTCCGATTTCTAAAAAACCAAACCCTAACGCGGCAAGTCCATCTAAACAATCGCCATTTTTATCTAAACCAGCGGCTAAACCGACAGGGTTTTTAAACGTTAAACCCATAACAGAAATAGGTTTATCAACTACTTTTGGATAAAGTAAACCAGCGGCATTTTGCGTTGCCATCAATGTTTTTAAGGTCAAATCATGCGCGGTTTCAGGGTCGAGCGAAAATAATAACGGGCGAAGTAACGAATAAGGATTCATAGCGGTGTTTTCGGTAAATGTTTGAAAAATTGATACGGTTCTGGGCTGACAACAGGTGGACGATTTAAAACCAAATCAACCAATAATTGCGCCGAAGTCGGAGCCATGGTTAAACCGTTACGGAAATGTCCCGCGTTTAAACTCAAATTACTGATTTCAGGATGTCGCCCAATATACGGCACACCATCATCAGTTGCTGGACGTAAGCCTGCCCAATGTTTAATCATCGGCGCATTTTTTAAAGTGGGAAATAATGTGGTGGCAAATTGCGTAAGCTGTTCGTGCGCCTCGATAGTAAGCTCTTTATGAAACACATCATGTTCAACCGTGCTGCCCGCTAAAATTTTGCCATCACGACGCGGAATTAAATAACGGTCGCCGTCTAACACAATATGACGCAATGTATTCGGTGGCGTGTCGAATAACAGCATTTGCCCTTTTGCCGGATAAATCTCAGGCAAATCGAGAAATCCAATCAGAAGTTGCTGAAAAATTGACCGTGTCCACGCACCCGTCGTCAGCACTATTTCATTCGCCG
>DALYHZ010000141.1:0-6854 GCA_031970635.1 Methylococcaceae bacterium
TTGCATTCTGAGTTTTCTTCTTCGCAAGCCGATTTCACTGCAATGAAATAACGTACGGAACCTTTATCTTTTGGGATGGTAATTTTATAAATGCCATTATCGCCGTCTTTTCCCGTCGCACAATCACTGCCGTTAATAACATAAGGTGAGCCATTTAAGGTTTTATCACTGTTATAAATCAACACTTTCCAATCATTGTTAAAACGTTTTGACGCATCACACGAAAAATTTAAAATGGTGTCGTTGTTAATACTGCTATCAACGTAATACAAACGTACATCGGTTGTCGATTCGATTTTATTTGTTTTTGAAAGTTCCAAATTTATTGCCGGTGAATAGTCTTCAATGTAAGTGGGCAAATGATTACTGTAAGTTTTATCGCCAGTTTTGGGCGCATCGTTGTCGATATAAAACGCATCACGTCCTTCACAATGAAAATCCCCGACATCTACTTTAATGGGAATCACAACAGAATTATTTGAAGTCGGCGCGACTGCTGTACCTGTGGTCGTAGCAACGGTTGCAGGATTTAAATTTTCTAAATTCAATTTAGTGCCTGTTAAAGTGACTTTAATGGCTTTTTCATTTTCCGGTTTATTACTCGGCGCACATTCGCCAAGCGTTACATTCACGCTATCTTTTGCCGTTAGCGAAGCATCAACAATTTCGGCATTTCCCGTAATACTTCCAAGCATCAATTCAGCTGGTGCAAAAGAATCTGGTGTTAAAATTTGGCAAGCCATTGAGCCAATTTGAATTTTTATTGGAATTTTATTTTTGAACAGAGTTCGCAAATCCGCATTTTCAATTTTTACTGCAAGCGTCGAATTTGCATTTAAACCACAGCGCGTTAATTTAAAATTTGCCGTCGTTGAGGTTATGCTTTTTGTGGCAGACAAACTACCGGTGTAAATTTTTGTCACATCACGCGCGATGTCATATTGCGACGTTTCGACTGTACAATTCTTTTTCGATTGTGCATCGCACGCCGATTGCACCGAAATAAAATAGCGCGGCGAATCTTTTGGCAACGTAAATTTAAAACCGCCTTTATCATCAACTAAACTCGAACCACAATCACTGCCGTTAATATAACGAGGATAACCTGTGACAACGGTGTTTTTGTCATCATAAACAGTTATTTTCCAATCATTGGTATAACGTGCAGCAGCGGAAGTACAAGAAAAGAGCAACGGCAATTCATTTGTACCAGCCGTGTCTGTTGTTGAATTGGTTTCGACAGAATAAATATTTTTATCTGTCATTGATAAAACTTGTCCTGTTTTAATTGCGCCGAGTGGAATAGAACTTTTTAATTCGTCAGCGGTGAGGGTATTAGCATCAGCGACAACATTTTTAGGTATCACGCCTATCTTTAATTTGTAGTCTGATGTATCGCATGTTTCTGGTTTATTGATTGAACTGTCTTGGCTGACGTAATAGAACATGGGGTTCATTTTGGGAAAGGATACACAAGCCGATTGAATCCCTACATAATAGGAGGCGACTTCATTTTCAGTATTGTCATTTTGATCGATAGTCATCGAAAATTTATCGGAACATCTCTTTGCAGAAATTTCGTCATAACCTTTCAATTGTTCATCAGGTTTATTGTTATCGACGTAATGTTTCCAAATACTGACATACCAGCCGAATTTACTTATGTCACTGGAGGCTTGTGGACATGAAAATTCCAAGTCAACGTCGGCAATTGGAAAGGGGTTTTTAGTACCTAACGCATTATTATCGATTTCAAAAAAATCGACTTCAGTTGCCGCGCTAATTTGTCCAGAACGACTGCTATTTTCTTTTAAAATTTTGGGACTTTGCGTACTGATATTTTCATAAGGCGTTCCTAAATATTTTGGATTGGATGCACCAAAAACAATTTGAGTTAAGCTCAACAAAAAAAACGCCATTAAAAACTGATAACTTTTCATCTCATTTCGCTCCGAAAATAGGCGTATCGGTTGTCACAGATGTTGAGCAACTACCATAAAAGCAAGTCGATGTATTTGTTGTTGTCGCCGTTGTATTGTTGCTATTTGTTGTCGTTGACGTTGGTACAATGCGTTTAATTTGATATTGCGATGAATCGACTACACAAACACTATCACTTGTTTCACACGCGGATTTCACAACAAAATAAGAACGTGTCGAATTTTTCAATGCCGAAAATTTAAATGTTCCCGTATCGCCCACACTTCCTGTTCCACACGCACTGCCATCGATAAGTTGTGTGCTAATCAATTTTTTATCTTTGTTATAAACCGATAACGCCCAGTCATTGGTAAAACGTACCGAATTTGGACAACTGAATTCAAAATTTACATCGGTGTTCAGCGCAGTATCGACGTAATAGGCTTGAACATCTGTGATGGATTGGAGCTTATTGGTTTGTAAGGCACTGATATTTTTCGCCATTGCCAAAGCGGTAATGGGATCTATAACACTCGGTGTATTGACAACAGGCGTTACAACCACAGGATCGATGACGTTGCTATAAGTAATTCCACTTTCTGAACTATTGAAGGTAAAGACTTCTCTGGATTCACAATGAAAATCACCAATATTGACTTTAAGTGGAATGATGACCGAATTGGCTTCGTTATTTGGGTTTAAACCAATCAAATCGAGCCTTGAACCAGTCAATGTGACTTTTGCATTCGCATTATTACCACAATCACTCAGGATAATGTTTGCGCTGTCTTGAGCTTTGGCTACGGAATCGATGATTTTAGACGAATCCATAACCGTGCCGATGAGTGCATCTTTTGTTGATAAATCTGGCGTTAAAATGCGACACGCTGTACTGCCGATTTGCACGTTAATCGGTAATTTTCCTGTTCCCAATTTTGAAGCCGTCGCTAAATCCACATTTTCAGCTTTAATTGAAATCACAGCGTTATTGTTTAAGCCGCAATTGGTTAATTTTAAATCTGCCGAGGTGGCATCAATCTTTTTACTGGATAATTTGCCAGAATAGACTTTATCAACATCACGCAAAATGCTGTATTCGGAGGTGTCGACAACGCAATCTGCTCTATCTGAAGAGGTACATGCGGATTCAACAGCTAAATAATAACGTTGTGAACCTTTCGGTAATTTAATACTTTGCCCACCTTTATCGCCAATGAATACTGAGCCACAGGAACTTCCGTTAATCAATTGCGTATTCACTAAACCGGTGGTGTCATTAAAAACACTGACTTTCCAATCATTGGTTTGCCGAAATGCCAAAGTGCCACAAGTGAAAAGTAAGGGGACATCGTTTGTTCCATCACTGTCGACAACGTAAATATCCATATCGTTCAACGCGCTAATTTGTCCTGATTGTTCTAAACCAAGATTTTTTTGTGCATTGGAAGTAATGTATTCGAGACGTTTAGTCTCATTGTCAGGATTATCTTTGAGTGTGTAAGTGCCGATGTTGTAATTATTTTTGCAAGCAGAATCAAAACGTGTGCTTAAATTTTGGGCGGTATTGGCGGCATCAATGTTAGCTTTGACGGTATCTGTTAAAGATTTAACGGCATCATCTAAGGCTTTAAGTGCATCGGTTAATTTTGTGGTGGCTTCGGTATCTTTTGCTTTTGCATCACTGAGGGCTTTGTCTGCGGCAGTTTTCACATTGTCAGCCGCTTTTTTTGCATTTTCAGCTAGCGTTTTTGCATTATCCGCCTCAATTTTTGCACCATCCGTTCCAGCCGTTCCCGTTCCGTCCTTCGCCCCCGTTTTTCTGTTATTTGCCGCCGCAATCGCATCGTTTGCGTCAGTAATATCGGATGCAATTTGAGGCACTTTGCTTTTTGCCGTTACAAGAGCGGCTTGTGCATCACTTAATGCTTTGTCAGCGGCAGTTGCTGCTGCGGCGGCTTGTGTGGCAGTGGTTGTTGCAATCGCTAGAGCGGCATCTGCATTTTCAATGGCTTTTGCAATCGCCGGATTATTTACCGCATCTTGAGCAAGAAGCACTTGTCCGAAAGTAGAAAAAGAATGGTGCATTGCGCTGGCGGCAATTTCAACGGCTTTGGAAACAGACATTGCCGCAGAAATATTTGTTGCAGGCGTTAGCGTTGTCGAAGCAAGATTTGTAATGTCACTTGCTAAGGCAAGGGCATCGGTCATATTTTTAAGGTTGACATTCGAGTTTATAAACGAAAAAGCAGGCGCATAAACCGCCTCGACTGCAGGCGTTGTAGCTGTTGCAGGCGTTGCTGGTGTGACTTCAAAAAAGCCATTTTCAGCATAATTTAAATCCGTTTTTATAAAATCGATGGCACTTTGCGCTATAGGTATTTCTAATTTCGCCGCATCAATATCGATTTGTTTTGCAGTTACTGCTGTGACGAATTTATTGACGGTGACAATATTTTTTGTGGCATCTTTTGGGTCAGTAACCGTGTTATAAATAGGAGCGGCGCAGTCTGAAACAACAGAAACATAATAATTTGGGCTATCTAACGTTGAAAATTTAAAATTAAACGGAACGGTGTTTGTATCGTTAATAACGCAATCTTCAGGTTTAACGGGATAAGTTTCTTGCAATTCACCGTTCGTATCGTGAATACCTAAAAACCATCCACCACTTGACGCTGTTGATGTCGAACGATTATTGCAAGTAAAAGAAATCGATATTTCTTCGCGTCGTTTATCTGAACCAGCTTTGTGCGTAGCGTCTAATTTTTCATCTGCAACCGTATATTTAACACATTGTTTTTTTGCGTCTTTTAAACACGAGTCGATTGAAAAAAAATCGACATCACTTGCACGATTGAGTTTGCCGCTGTTTTCTGTATTTAACGGATTCGCATGTGCAGAATCATTGTTTGGTTCAACTTCAATTCCCCAAGCAGACCTTGTCAATATTAACAACGTCATTAAAAATAAAATTTTTTCACTGTTCATAATTAACACATCTGCTTTTTGAGAATTTTAAAAATTAACCGCTAACCCGCTGGCCACTTCATTTGTCGCCCTGCTAACAAATGGATATGCAAATGATAGACCGCTTGTCCACCTTGCGGATTACAATTTATAACGGTGCGATAACCTGTTTCGGCAACATCGAGTGTTTTTGCCAATTGCGCGGCAGTTTGCATCAATTTTCCAAGTAAAACCGCGTCATCGGCATCATTGAGTGTCGTAATATGACGCTTTGGAATAATTAAAATGTGAATCGGTGCTTGGGGTTGAATGTCATGAAACGCCAATATCTCGTCATTTTCAAACACAATATTTGGCGTAATTTCACCGGCTACCATTTTACAAAATAAACAATCGCTCACTTTTGAATCTCCTGATTAGAACGGCAAATTAAACCCTGCTGGCAAGGGAATTCCGGCTGTTACACTCGCCATTTTTTCTTTTTTCATTTTATCGACCTTATGCACCGCATCGTTAATGGCCGCAGCCACTAAATCTTCGAGCATATCTTTATCTTCGCCAACGAGTGAAGGATCGATAATGACTTTACGCGCTTCGCGTTTGCCTGTCATGATGATGCTAACTAATCCACCGCCTGATTCGCCAGTAACTTGCATCAACGCTAATTCGTCTTGCACGTTTTTCAAATCTTCCTGCATTTTTTGAGCTTGTTGCATTAAATTGCCTAACGCATTTTTCATTCTTTTTTATCCTCTGTTGAAAATTAAATAGGTTGTATGGTTTCAGGTAAGACCTGCGCGTCAAAATGGCTTTGCATATATGTCACATTCGGGTCTTGATAAATGGCTTCGACTGCGGCTTGCTGACGATTTTCCTGCGCTTGCATGATTTGTTGCGCGGGTGTTACTGCCGACAGTGTTTTGACTTCAATACTTAATTTAAGCGGTTTCCCCAATAAATCACGCAGTGCTTTTTCGAGTTTTGCAATGGAATCTTGATCCAATAAACTTTGAAATTCTGCCGCTAAACTCAACTGACATTGCGTTTCGTCTAAATATTCTAATACGCAATTACTCGCAAATTGTCGTGTCATCCCTTTCAACCCAGACACGATTGTTTCCCAATTATCGGTAATTTGTGGCATTTCTGAAATGGGCGCGGCAATCGGTTGTAGTTGAACTGGCGCAACCGGAGGTGGATTCATCGCTTGCGGTTTAGGTTGAGCAGTTGGTACGACTGTTGAAACCGGTAAAGGGGAAATAGGTTGTACATTTGTTACGGGGCGAAAAGTTAACATCCGCAACATCACCATTTCAAAACCACTGCGCGGGTCGGGCGCAAGTTCTAAATCTTTTTGCCCCAGCAAACCGATTTGATAATACAGTTGCACATCTTCTGGGCTGAATGCTTTTGCTAAATGTGAGACAACTTCGGCATCTAAATCGTGCGTGAGCGTGGTGGGAATATGTTGAACCAACGCGATGCGATGCAAAAATTGTAAAAGCTGTTGCAGTAAATCGCTAAAATCCGGACTGAGCTGACTTAAATCATCAATTTGATTCAAAATCGCCGGTGCGTCCACTTGCGCTAAAGCCTGTAAAATTGATTCGACGGGCTGCTTTGCAATTGAACCGAGCATTGCATAAACATCTGCGTTATTCACCGTGCCATTACCGTACACAATGGCTTGGTCGAGCAAACTCAACGCATCGCGCATACTGCCATCGGCGGCACGGGAAATCAGTTTTAGCGCGTCGGGTTCAAAAGCAATATTTTCTTGCCCTAAAATAAATCCCATTTGAGTAAAAATTTCACTCGGCAACAGGCGTTTTAAATTGAGTTGCAAACAGCGCGACAAAACTGTCACGGGAATTTTATGCGGGTCAGTGGTCGCCAGCAGAAATTTAACGTGCGCCGGCGGTTCTTCGAGCGTCTTGAGCAACGCGTTGAAGGCTTCCTTCGTGAGC
>DALYHZ010000142.1:0-1378 GCA_031970635.1 Methylococcaceae bacterium
TGAATTTAAAATCCCAACCGCCTTGGCAGAAAATCCACATTCTGGCGCACTCGGCACACCTTTCATGTAAATAATGACGGCATTGTCGGCGAGTTGTTTTTCGATAATCGTTTGTGTACTCATAATTTTTTACTCGTAGGTTATTTATTGGGTAGCTTGCTCAGATTCTTCGCGTTCGATAATTTCAACCTCTTGTTCGCCTTTGATAACGTCTGCATTCACAATGCAACGTTCCACATTTTCGCGTGAAGGAATATCAAACATAATTCGACGCAATACTTTTTCCATAATGCCACGCAAACCGCGTGCGCCTGTGTTGTGTTCAATGGCTTGTTCGGCAATTTCTGACAGTGCGTCTTCGGTAAATTCAAGCTCTACGTCATCGTAGGCAAATAATTGTTTGTATTGTTTAACCAAGGCGTTTTTAGGTTCGGTTAAAACTTTAATTAACGCTTCCACATCCAGCGGTTCAAGCGGTGCTAAGACAGGAAAACGCCCGATAAACTCTGGAATTAAACCGAATTTTTTTAAATCATCGGGTTGCGTTGCGTTGAGTAACTCTTCTAATTTCGGTTTTTCGGAAGGTTTCATTTCGGCATGAAAACCAATCGAAATGTGCGAAGGCATCAAGCGTTTTTCAACGTGTTTTTCCAAACTCGGAAACGCGCCACCCGAAATAAACAAAATGTTGCGCGTATCAACAATCACCGATTCATTGCCGCCGCTTTGTTCTCTTCGGCGACCTTTCAACGGTACTTTGACTTGTGAACCTTCAACTAAACGCAATAACGCTTGTTGCACACCTTCACCTGAAACGTCGCGTGTACCGATGGCTTGTTCGGGACTTCGAGCGATTTTGTCCACTTCGTCAATATAGACAATGCCCCATTCGGCTTTGCTAATGTCGCCATTTGCTACATCGAGCAGTCGCACTAAAATGTTTTCCACATCATCACCAACATAACCCGCTTGTGTAATGGTTGTGGCATCGGCAACGGCAAATGGAACGCCGACAATTTTTGCTAACGTGCTGGCAAGCAGGGTTTTTCCTGTTCCCGAAGGGCCAACGAGCAAAATGTTGGATTTCCCAATTTCAACACTTTGGTCAGCTACACCTAAACCCGCCGTTTTTGTACTTTCATGTTTAAGGCGTTTGTAATGGTTATAAACCGCAACCGCTAGAATTTCTTTGGCTAAATCTTGCCCAATCACATATTGGTCGAGCAGTTTTTTTATTTCGGTGGGTTTGGGTAAATCTTGCGGCATATCGGATAAGGCTTTCTTTTTGCCCCAACTCGAAACCACTTGACTGGCTAAAACCACACAGGCTTCGCAAATATGCCCTTCTGCACCTGCAATCATTGGCACAGAAGCCGAC
>DALYHZ010000142.1:1407-6846 GCA_031970635.1 Methylococcaceae bacterium
AATGTTGTTTAGTTTCTTTGGTCATGATGTTTCTCGCTTTCTTTGGGCAAACTCGCTAGCCATGCTTTTTGGTAAATTCGCCGTTGCCGTTCTTGTAAGAGTTGGCGAATTTTAGGTGTTGCTGTTTTGAGCGACATGGTTTGCGGATGCGTAATTTTTAAACATTGAATCAAATGAAAACCAACCTCTGTTTCGACAACGCCACTAATTTCATTTTCTTTTAACGCAAACAACACCGCGTCTAATTCAGGAAACAATTTTCCTGCAATCACATTGCCTAATTCACCACCGTTAAAGGCGGTTGGACATTCCGAATTTTTTAACGCTAAATCCGCAAATTTTTTCGGTTTGCGTTTGAGTTTTTCGGCGACTTCTTCAATGCGTTGCAAGGCATTTTCACGGGTATTTTCGGGATATTCAGGATTGATGCTGATTAAAATATGACGCGCTGATCGTTGCTCTGGGCAATAAAATTTTTCAGGATGCGAGTGATAATAAAGCCCCACTTCCACATCATTAACACTCGGCGCACGCGCTGACACACGCTCTAAAACGGTATTCACTTTGCATTGTCGCAACAAAGCGGTTTTTAACGTTTCAATGGTGAGCGCATTGGCGGATAACGCGCGTTCAAAATTTTCGTCATTGTCAAAACGTCCGCGAATTTCAGCAAACGCCACCTCTAATTCTTTATCTGGCACAATCACGCCTGCCGCTTCAGGCGAATTTAACACGCGCGTTTCGAGGGTAAATTCATTGGTAGCTTGCGTTTGAGCGCGCGTTAATTCTTCGCTAGAAAGTTCAGCGGGCGGCTTTTCAAATAACGCTAACGCTGCGCGTAGCAAGGTGTACGGTTCGACAGCGGTGGTCATGTTTAATCCTCTTGTTCACGAAAATTTGGGTCAACAGGGTCAAGCGCGGATTCAGGGACTTGCAAGGTTTTACCTGGAAAACGAACGTGATATTGCATCGGCTGCAAATCGCGCAACACTTTTAAAATCTCGCCTTGCGTGCCTTTTTCATACAGCACATTGCCGCCCATACCTAAATCAATTTTGCATTTGACCATGTCGTGAAACTCAAAACGGCTTGGATTCCACGGCGCGTCAGCAGGTATCAATTCTTCTAAACGGCAACCAACCATTTTGCCTTGGTCAAGAAAATGCACCGTAAAAATGACTTGGTCTTGTAAAAACGTACCGACTTCGATGACGTGTCCCACGCTTCCACGACGCACCAGTAATTCGCCAACTTCTTTGCCTGGGTAAGTTCCGTCATTCCGCACGTTTCGCGTGACGCGAACCGCCTCGCCAAATTCAAAACGTCCTTCATCAAAGCGGTCTTCGTTCATACTTTTATGTCGCTAAGGGAAACGAAATTATTTGATTCATCGCCCATTTTGAATACTTTGAACACTTTTTCAGTCAAGGCATCCGATTCAACAAAATCTTGATACGCACGTGCTAACAGATTTTTGTAAACGATTTTTTTCGCATCGTCATCGGCAGGCATGGTGCCTTCTGCTTGCGTTAGATAGGTGTTAAAGCGTTGCAAAATATGTAGCCGATTCACATGCACCACGCTTGACTCATAATCTAACTCGAAATACTGAAGAAAATCCTCAGCCGATTCTAGTTCTTCCATTTCTTCTTCAAAACTCATGGTACACCTCGCTAACAACAAAAAAAGGGGCGCAAATAAAAACGACACGCCCGAACAGAGGATTTTTTAAAAAGGACCAACAATAAACGGGTCGCTCATCATTAAATAAACAACTAACACAATAAATAATGCAGCGGGAACAAATGCCACGACCGAATCCGTTTCTTTATTTAACATAACCTACACCTTTTAAATCTGACTTATTCGTAACTCTAAAACTTCTAACAACCCTTTTGCACCGATGCGGTCTTTGTCATCGAGCGCAATTAACTTTTCAAAAATATCGCGGCTTAATTGCAAATTCTCTAAACGCATATTCAAAAAACCAATCGATTTCAGCGTGAACAAATACAACCGAATGCGCGTTAATGATTCCTTCGGCGCGTCGCTAATGTGTGAACGTTCTAATAATTGCCAATCGTGTGGAAAGTCGATGTATTGGCGAATCAAATGCAAGGCTTTTTCCGAAATCATCAACGCTTCAGTTAATCGATGTTGGTAGTAATAAAAACGATTGAGCGCAACTAACACATTGAGCGATTCAGGCGCACGCAAATACGCTTGAAGCAATGGTAATTCCGCTTCGCCACTGCCATACAATTCGGAGGCGGATTTGATTAAGTTTTGAACGTCGAGTGAATCCGGTTGTTCAAAATACAAATCCGTTGGGTCGAACTCTAATAAATCCATTACTCGCCCCCTTTGCAAACGCCGTCAGCTTCGCAATGTTCACAACTTTCTTTTTCAGCGACGACTGGTTTTTGATTGTGTTCGAGTGCATCTAACCGCTCTGTTAAACAAGCAATCGCTTTTCCGACAGGGTCAAGTGCGGGGATTTCTAAATCAATGCCGCGTGGGTCTTGAATTTTCACGCCTTTGCTCAAAGTCACACGACCTGGAATCCCAACCACTGTGCAACAGGCTGGCACATCTTTCATCACCACCGAATTTGCGCCGACTTTGACGTTGTCGCCAATTTCAATTGCACCCAAAATTTTCGCACCTGCACCAATCAACACATTATTGCCAATCGATGGATGTCTGCGCCCTTTGTTCCAAGACGTACCGCCAAGCGTTACGCCGTGATACATCGTGACATCGTCGCCCACAACCGCCGTTTCACCGATGACAACACACGCGCCGTGGTCAATAAAAAACCGTTTGCCAATCGTTGCACCGGGGTGAATATCAATGTTTGTTAGCCAGCGCGTGAAAGCAGATAAAAAAGGCGCCGAAAATTTCCAATTTTTGTTCCATAAACGATGACTAATGCGATGTAGCAAAATCGCGTGAACACCTGGATAAGTAATCAACACTTCCGTCAAACTCCGCGCCGCAGGGTCACGTGCAAAAACGCACGTTACATCGCTGTGCCAATCTGCAAATAAACTTGGCAAATTACGAGGCGTTTGTGGTTTTGAAAAAAACATCACAACACTAAGCTCCAGCTAGTTTTACCTGGACGTGGCACGCTTGGAATACAAAAAAATGTGCCGGGGAAATTATCATCTTGCACAGGCTGATTTTGTGTTTGTTTTTGCGTTGCCTCTGCTAAAACTAAGGCTTCTTTTTCAGCAATTTTAATTTCACGATTTTTGTTCATGGCACACCTCGTTATAACAAACATAAAAATTGGTTTAAATCACTAAACTGTGGCGCACGTTTGTGAACACTGGCGAATTGACGAATAATCGGTAATAAACGACTGGCTTGTAATTGGCTGATTTGAATGCCCAATTGTTTGTAAGCGTGCATCACGCCTTGAGAGCCTGAATGTTTGCCTAAAATCAGTTGATGTTCACGTCCGACAATCGCAGGGTCTACGCCTTGATAATTATTCGGGTCTTTGAGCAAACCATCGACATGAATGCCTGCTTCGTGACTAAACACATCGCGTCCAATCAAACTTTTGCGACTGCCAATCGTATCGCCTGACGCGGTTGCCACTTGGTTTGATAAGGTCGTGAATTCGCGCAAATCCACGCCTGTTTCGATGTTATAAAGTTGTTTCAAACTAACGACGACTTCTTCTAATGCCGCATTACCCGCACGTTCGCCCAAACCGTTCACCGTTGTATTTACATGCGTTGCACCGCCCATCACAGCGGCTAATGTGTTTGCGGTTGCTAAACCTAAATCGTCATGCGCGTGCATTTCGATGTCCATGTCGGTAACAGTGCGTAATTTACGGATTGCGTCGAGTGTTCCAAACGGTTCACTAATTCCTACTGTGTCCGCAAAACGAATCCGACACGCTCCAGCGGCTTGAGCGGTTTGCGCCATTTGCGCGAGAAAATTACTGTCTGCGCGTGAGGCATCTTCTGCGCCGACGCACACTTTTAAACCCGCATCGACTGCCGTTTTTACGCAACGGTCGATGGTTTTTAAAACCCAGTCACGACTTTGTTTTAACTTGTGTTGAATGTGTTGGTCAGAAGCAGAAATCGATAAATCCACCATTCCCACGCCTAAACCTAAACAATCTTGTAAATCATCAACGCGCATTCTTGACCAAACCAATAAATTGCTTGGCAAATTTAAAGACGCAATCGCTTTAATTTCTTCTCTTGCAAGTTGTCCCATTGCGGGGATACCAATTTCTAATTCAGGCACACCTAAATCAGAAAGTTGTTTTGCAATGCTTAATTTTTCTTCCAACGAAAACGCCACGCCCGCCGATTGTTCACCGTCGCGCAATGTGGTGTCGTCGATAATAATGTGGCGTGGCGTGTTCATGGCTTATTTAAATGTTGGTGTGAAAGTGGCTTCAGGATTAGCAACAGGCACGTTATTTTGGCTGTCCCAATAGGGCGAAAGTTTTCTAAGCGTTGCAACAATATCAGGCATCACTTTCAACACTTCATCTACTTCACTCATGGTGTTGTAGCGTGAAAATGAAAAACGAATTGTGCCGTGTGCGGCAGTGTAAGGAATTTGCATTGCTCGCATAACGTGTGACGGTTCAAGTGAACCCGATGTACATGCCGAGCCGCTTGATGCTGCGATTCCCGCTTTATTCAAAAGCATCAAAATTGCTTCGCCTTCGATATATTCAAACGCAATATCGGTGGTGTTTGGCAAACGGTTGTTTAAATCACCCGTGACAAAACAATTCGGAATTTGTTCAACAATACCGCGTTCTAAACGGTCGCGCATGGCTTTGACTTGGATATTTTCATATTCCATGTGTTCAAGCGCGAGTTCGCAGGCTTTTCCTAAACCAACAATTGAAGCGGTGTTTTCTGTACCTGCACGACGACCACGTTCTTGATGTCCGCCGCGAAGTAACGGGCGATAACGTGTGCCGCGACGCAAATATAAAACGCCGATACCTTTTGGCGCGTGCAATTTATGACCTGAAAGCGAAAGCATATCGATTTTGGTGTCTTGCAACATCATCGGAATTTTGCCAACCGCTTGCACGGCATCGGTGTGGAACATCACGCCAGCCGCGTTTGCCATTTCTGCCATTTCAACAACGGGAAAAATTGTTCCCGTTTCATTGTTTGCCCACATGACCGAAACGATTGCCACTTGGTCAGAAAGCATTTTTTTATACGCTTCTAAATTGACGCGACCACATTTATCCACAGGCAAACGGTGAATTGTGTAGCCTTCTTTTTCAAGGTTTTCACACAAGTTCAAAATCGCCGCGTGTTCAACGGTTGTAGTGATAATTTCTTTGCGATTTGGTTGCGCTTTAATCGCTGACAAAATCGCCGTTGAATCCGATTCTGTGCCGCACGAGGTGAAAATAATTTCTGAATCGTGTTCTGC
>DALYHZ010000143.1:0-6028 GCA_031970635.1 Methylococcaceae bacterium
GAACAGGTGATTGAACTTAGTGACGTATTTGATTTTTTCCGTCATCCGCAAAAACATTTTTTGCGTCACCAACTCGCCGTGCGTCTTAAAACCTTGGACAGCGTAATTGAAGAACGCGAGCCATTTCGGATTGAAAAATTGGAAAAATACAAAGTTCAACACGATTGGCTGCAAAAACAGTTGCAAGGCGAAACGGTTTCTGTAAATCGCTTAAAAGCCGAAGGTTTATGGCTTTCGGGAATTTTAGGCGATTTAGAATTTGAGCGACAAGGCGCGAATATTTCTGAATTCGCAGACAAAATCAATGCAAAAAATTTAGGCGAACGCATTGAAGACATCGTAATTGATTTGCATATAGATGGTTATCGACTGGTCGGGAAATTGGCGCATTGTTATGAAAATGGCGGTCTTTATTACCGTTACACCAGCTTGAAGGGCAAAGATTTTATGAGTGCGTTACTGCATCATTTAGTGATAAATCAAGTGCAATCGCAACCAACTTATTTGTTTAGCTATGATGCAAAAGAACCCAAATTAAACGAACTAGTTTTTTTGCCAGCCTATGCGACCAGTGCGTTATTGTGCTATTTGCTCGATATTTATCGCAATGGGCTGCAACATCCCGAAGCCTTTTTTACCGAAGCAACATTTGCGTATTTAAAACAAGCGTGGAAATTAGCCGCAGATAGTCGAGCAAAAGTTTCCGCTATTCAAACAGCGCGTTATGCCTTACTCAATGCGTTTGAGCAAGATTTTGAACCAGAAATTAAACGTTTATTGAATGATGAAGCCGCGATTGAGCGCGTGCTAAACGAAGATTTTGAGCGGCAATGTGAACACTTTTTACCAATCTGGAATGCGTTGGTTGCCGAATGAAAGTTTTAATTTTTGAATACATTACCGCAAATGGCGAAGCCTCAGAAAGTTTAGCGCGTGAAGGACAAATGATGGTGGAGGCGTTGCTTTCCAATTTTGCAAAACTTCCCGATATTGAGACGGTTTTATTTCCAGCAGCAAAAAATGTTGAAATCGAATTTCAAAAAGACATCAAACACGTCGATGCTGTTTGGGTCATTGCCCCTGAATTCGACGGTGTTTTGGAACGTTTTTGCCGCTACGTTGAAAACGCAGGTAAACGTTTACTTACCTCACCTGCTAACGCGGTTGCGTTGGCGGCAAATAAATTAACGACATTTCAGCTTTTACACACCGCAAAAATTCAAACTGTGCCGACAGAAATGTTTAATCCAGCGGCGCGTTACGATGTAATAAAAGAATGGATTATTAAACCCCTTGATGGTGTCGGCGCAGAAAACACTTATTTACTCACATCGGAAAAAGATTGGCTTGCCCTACCCGCGTTTGAAAATCCCTGCATTATTCAACCACATTTACACGGCGATAAAACCAGTTTGTCGTGTGTATTTAAAAATGGGCAGGCGCAATTGCTTTGTGTAAATTTGCAAATTTTTGAAATAGAAAATCAACGTTATGCGTTGCAAACGATTCAAGTAAATTACAAATCCGACGATGGGCGTTATCAAAAACTCGCCTCACAAATCGCGCAGACATTCCCTGATTTATTTGGTTATGTCGGCATTGATTTGATTGAAACCCAAGACGCTTGCTTTGTCCTTGAAATCAATCCGCGTTTAACCACGTCATTTGTGGGCATTGAAAAAGCGTTGGGCATTAACGTAGCAGAATTAGTTTTAGCGTTGTGATTTACGCCGCGCGACAAAAAAATCTTTGAGTAATTGCGAACACGTTTCTTCCAAAATTCCGCCTTGCCAATCAATTCGATGATTTAAAAAAGCGGCTTCGGCAAGATTTAACGCATTGCAAACTGCACCGCGTTTCTCATCAAATGCACCAAACACTAAACGTTTCACCCGCGCCTGACCAATCGCGCCCATACACATTACGCACGGTTCTAAGGTGACATAAAGCGTGGTATCGATTAAACGGTAATTTTCAATCACTTTCCCCGCACGGCGCACAGCAACCACTTCAGCATGTGCGCTTGGGTCATGTGTTTCAATGACTGCATTCCAACCTTCGGCAATTACTTTTTCATTTTTGACAAGCAACGCGCCAACAGGAACTTCGCCTGCCATTTCTGCACGTTGTGCCAAGCGAATCGCGTAACGCATCCAGCTTTCGTCAATTTCCTTTTGGTTTTCAGTTAAAATGTGAGCCATTCTTTAAATCTCATAATACAAATCAATGACAAAACTTAATTTACAAACGCTGTTTCGTCCCGAAGTTTTAGCGTTATCGGCTTATCATGTTGCCGACGCGCAAGGTTTTATTAAACTCGATGCTATGGAAAATCCCTACACTTGGTCAGAAGAACTTAAACAGTTGTGGTTGGCAAAATTAAAAGATGCGCCGTTAAATCGTTATCCCGACCCCGAAGCGCGTGAACTCACGCAAACATTGAAAATCTTAAATCAACTTCCTGATAATATCGACGTGTTACTCGGCAACGGTTCAGACGAGATTATTCAATTATTACTCATGGCATTGCCAGCCAATTCGCACGTTTTAAGCACCACGCCCAGTTTTGTGATGTACAAACAAATCAGCGATTATTTAGGTTTAAATTATCACGGCGTTTCGTTGCGAGCCGATAATTTTGATTTAGATTTACCAGCGATGTTGGATGCAATTGAAAAATATAATCCAGCAATTATTTTCCTGGCGTATCCAAATAATCCGACCGGAAATTTATTTAGTACCGATGCAATCAACACCATTATTGATGCGGCAAACGGTTTAGTGATTATCGACGAAGCATATGAACCGTTTGCGAATGCGAGTTTTATGCACAACGTTATGAACAATGTTTTGGTGATGCGAACTGTCTCAAAATTAGGTTTAGCAGGGTTGCGTTTGGGTTATATTGCTGGCGAACATGAAATCATTGAACAACTGCACAAAATTCGTTTGCCTTACAACATCAACGTGTTAACGCAATCGAGCGTGCAATTTGCGTTAGAACACAAAGACGTTTTTGAAGAACAAACTCGCGCGATTTGTGCAGAACGGACGTTAATGTTATCAGCGTTGAATACGTTTGAAGGCATTACGGCTTATGACAGTGCCGCAAATTTTATTTTATTCAAAACACCTGAAAATCAAGCCACAAAAATTTTTGATTCGATTAAAACGCAAGGTGTGTTAATTAAAAATGTCCATCCTCAAGGTGGATTTTTAACCGATTGTTTGCGTGTAACCGTTGGAATACCTGAAGAAAATTTGGCGTTTTTAAACGCATTGAAAGTCGCTTTATAAGACTAAAAACAAAGCGACTTTCTTATGAGAGTCGCTTATTTAAAAGGCATAAAACTCCAAGAATTTCCTGCTTTTATATCGGCATATAATTTTTTTGCTTTTTCAATCTCTTTGACAGAAACGTGTCTTCTGACAGACATATAACCAATAGATTTTCTATTTTCATCGTAAATTTGCGTAATATCTGCACGAACCCAATAAAAACCGCCGTGTTTTGTTCTATTTTTAACCACACCCGACCAAAAAACTCGCTGTTTGATTGCACGCCATAAACCAGCAAACACTTCTTTTGGCATATCGGGATGACGAAAAATATTATGTGGCGCACCAATTAGTTCTTCTCGACTATAACCACTAATGCGAATTAAATCGTTATTAACGTAAGTGATATTACCTTCCAAATCAGTTTTTGAAATGATTAAGTCTTTTGGGGTTAAGACATACTCTTGATTGTGCAACGTTCTCACTAAAATCTCTCTAAACAAAATGGGGGCGGATAATAATTGTTTCTAATACACAATACAACACGTTTTAGATGTCTTATGTGGTATGAGTTTTTGCCATTTTGTTAATTTGTAATCGGTCGTGTGACTTGCTTACCAATAAATAAATCATTACTCACAATTTTGATCGCATTAACCCATTCTAAAGATTGTTCACACTCATGCGAATACGGCGGTGCTTTGCAAACGTTAATTCTTCCATCTTTAAATTCATCAAAATGAAAATTCACCAGCGGACGCGTCCTTCTATCATCAAGTGGAATCGTATAATCCATAATCGTCTGTTCACTAAAATGCAGTAAATCTAAAATCAATTTCGGCACTTGATAAAGCGGTAAACGACCAGTTTTAACGGCACCTCTTTTTCCGTCAATCACAATAAGGGGCGTACTAACGTGAAACTGGAACATCGCATCAGAAAATTCACCTCGATTATTTGCCAATACGCCAGATTCTGCATAACCCGCAAAATTTTCGCCTAAAAATGGCAAATGGTCGCCAAAAGCAACAATGATTCCGTCAGGGTCACGTTTTTGAACTTCTTTAACAAAATCCATAAATTCGCGTGATTTGTAGTAGATAGTATTTGCATAACCATTGACTTCTTCAACGTGACTGTTACTGGTAATTTGCACGGGGCGATTTTCATTAAGTGGATAATCCCAATGCCCAAAATACGTTACGATGTAATCTAAAACAGGTTGTCCATTATTTAACGGCAACTTTTCTAAGACTTGGCGATAAAGCGAGCTGTCACCTAAAAACTCACGGTTAATATCATCTAAAACAAAATCGCTTTCTGACCAGTATGTTTGAAAACCAACTCGATTATAGGCATTCACTCGATTCCAAAACACCGGTGTATTTGGATGTGATGCGATGGTTTTATAACCATTATCTGCCAACAAACGCGGTAAACATGGCACGGCATTGGTTAATTGGCGTTCAAATTTAACTGTATCTTTCATAACTGGAAAACCACACAACACTTCAAATTCAGAATTTGCCGTCATTCCGGCAAAAACAGGCACAATCGCTGTCGAATTATCTGCACTCTTCCATAATTTACGGAAATCATCGGCTAATGGATTTTTGCTAAATTTAACTTTTTTTAATTGATTCGCATCCCAAAACGATTCCAATAAAATCAAATGCACATTGCGAGGTGTAAATTCTTCAAAGGTGTTTTTTTTCGCTTGCAGACTGTGTAATTTCTCAGCCGCTTCGCGGGCATCGTCAATGTCTGGTGCGGTATCGGCAACTAAAAAATAACGCGCTGATTCAACAAGTGTGAATATGGTTGCACCTTGCCAAACATAATTTGCTCTCTGATTCCAAGGCATCGTCCCGATGTAAGTATCGATAGGATTCACAATCAAATTGGGCTGATATAACATCGTAAGTGTTAACAAACTGGCAAACACTCCGCCGATATAATTTTGCCAATACCGAACCGTAAGATTAAAAAAAACTAAACTTACCAATCCCGCTAACACCAACGCTAAAGCGATAAATTGCCATCCCGATAAAATTAACAATAACGAGCGCAAGGCAAAAATATCGTCTGGCATAATCGGTCCGCCAAAAAAAGCGATTTTTATCGGATTTCCAACATATAAAATGCCCATAATCAGCGCGTGCAAAATCACAAAACTCCACGCACGACGTGATAACGCGTATAGAATGTAAGCTAAACAGGAGTGAATGGCATAATCGAGTGGAATTGCTGACGAATCAATTTGTACGTCAAATTGGAATGCACTGATAATGTAATACAACGCATAAAAAAACGTCGTTGAATAAATAGGAAGCAACGGTAAGTTGCGAAAATTGGCGCGAAAAACCCTTTTATAAAGCATTATGCGTGAAGCATTATCATTTCTGTCACTAATGTTGCCATTTTTTGAATACCTCCACCTTCTCCTAACTTTTCACGCACAACGTCTAAATCCGCACGCAAATTTTGAGCGGCTTCAGAATCGGTCAATAAATGGTGAATTTCTTTGGCTAAATTTTCTGCCGTGGCATCATCTTGAATTAACTCGCGCACGATACCTTCGCCAAAAATAATGTTGGGTAACCCAATAAAACGTGTTTTGACTAGCATTCGCCCAAGCCAATACGTTAGCGCATTTAAGCGATAACAAATCACCATCGGAATACCGAGTAAGGCAATTTCCAAAGTCGCCGTTCCTGAACACGTCATAATCGCATCGCAACATTGCATC
>DALYHZ010000143.1:6038-6778 GCA_031970635.1 Methylococcaceae bacterium
AGGGTTGATTTTTAATGACCGTCACGTTGACTTTCGATTTATTCAAATACGATTGAATCAACGCATCGCTAATTGAATCGGCTTGTGGTAACACAAATTGGCATAAAGGAAAATCCGTTTTTAACCGTTCAGCCGCCGCTAACATCACCGGCAACAACCGTTTAATTTCATTAGTTCGACTGCCAGCGACTAAACCGACAATCGGTGAATTCGGATTTAAATTAAATTTGGTTAACGCGTCCGATTTAGTTGCGTTGGGAATCACTTTATCAATAGAAGGATGCCCAACATAACGCACGGGAATTTTTTCTACTTCGTAATATTTTGTCTCGAATGGAAAAATCACCGCCATCATATCGATAACTGCGCCGTATTTTTTTACACGATTTTTACGCCACGCCCAAACCTGCGGGCTAACGTAAAATAAAACTTTAATATCATGCAGTTTGGCAAATTTTGCTAACTGGTAATTAAATTCTTTGTAATCGACACAAATGAGCAAATCAGGGCGTTCATTGAGCAATAATTCTTGCATTTTGTGTAACGCACGGCGAATTTCAAAATAATGTTTGATAACTTCTACCGCACCAATGACCGAAATTTGACTTGAGTCGTAGCACAACGAAATACCCGCCTGCGCCATTTTTGCGCCACCCATGCCGATGGCGTTAAGTTTTGGAAATTGTTTTTTAAGTTCTAAATAAAGATTTGCCGCATGTTGATCGCCAGAACTTTCACCA
>DALYHZ010000144.1:0-6733 GCA_031970635.1 Methylococcaceae bacterium
AACCAAACCAAACCAAACCAAACCAAACCAAACCAAACCAAACCAAACCAAACCAAACCAGAAAAACTGCACACTTCAATCGATGGTCAAAAACGTGAAACCGAAAACGAATCGCTTAACGCCAACCATTCATTCAAGTATTTTGGGTTATCATGTATTGTTTTTCGCTGTGTCTAATTATGAATATGTTTGTGCTGATATAGCGCAGACAAAGAACTGTCTGCACAAAATATCGTTACAAATACACTCGCTTAACTTTAAACTGAAACGTCATTTATTTGCTTTTTAATCCTGTAACCATTGCGCTACCGCTTTGGCGTAATACGTTAAAATTGCATCACTGCCTGCACGTTTGAAAGCCAATAGTGACTCTAAAACAACGGCTTTTTCATCCAGCCAACCATTTAACGATGCGGCTTTAAGCATGGCATATTCACCACTGACTTGATAGGCAAATGTCGGTACACCAAATTCGGTTTTAACACGACGAATAATATCCAAATATGGCATACCGGGTTTGACCATAACCATGTCTGCGCCTTCTTCCAAATCTAACTGCACTTCACGCAAGGCTTCATCCGAATTTGCAGGATCCATTTGATAACTGAATTTATTACCTTTGCCTAAATTTCCCGCTGAACCAACCGCATCACGAAAAGGACCATAGAAACTGGACGCATATTTTGCCGAATACGCCAGAATGCGCGTGTTTGAATAATTTTCTGCTTCCAACGCATGACGAATTGCACCAATACGTCCATCCATCATATCCGATGGCGCGACAATATCTGCGCCTGCTTTGGCATGTGATAAGGCTTGTTTAACCAATACGGCAATCGTTTCATCGTTTAATACATAACCCTCTGCGTTAATCAATCCATCCTGACCATGTGAGGTGAAAGGGTCTAATGCCACATCGGTGATAATACCCAATTCAGGCACCGCTTTTTTTAAAGCACGAACTGTTCGTTGCACTAAACCATCGGGATGATAGGCTTCGGCGGCATCGTCTGATTTTTTTTCTGCTGCGACAACAGGAAATAATGCAATGGCTGGAATGCCTAATATATATAGCTCGCGGGCTTCTTCAATCAATAAATCCAGCGACAAACGCTCGACATCTGGCATTGAAGAAATAGTCTCACGTTTATTCGTGCCTTCAATAACAAAAACGGGATAAATTAAATCATCAACGGTCAAACTATTTTCGCGCATCAAACGGCGAGAAAAATCATTTCGGCGCATTCTTCTCATGCGTGTCGCAGGAAATTTAATGCTATGATATGTCATATTATTCATACTTTTTTTTGGGAGTTTTTATGAGAATTAAACACTATACCTTATTTGCTTTATTTGTTGTATGTCTGGGCTTCATGCCATTCACAAGAGGGTTTGCCGCTGAATTATCACCGCCGCAACAAGCCATTTTAGAAGCGTCTGATAAATTGCAGCAAAGAATGCAAGACAAGAATTTTCTTAAAGATTTCAACAAAGTCACCCAATTTGTTGACCAATCCATTAACCCACACGTCGATTTTGATAAAATCTCATCGTTGGTTTTAGGCAAATTGTGGAAAAGCGCAACACCTGACGAACAACACCGTTTCAAAAAAGAATTTCAAACATTATTAGTGCGTACTTATTCACGGGCATTTAGTGAATTTAAAGAATGGTCAATTCGCTTTTTACCAAGCGAAATGGAAGATGGTGCAACGAAAGTTGTCGTTAAAACGGAGGTTTTACAACCCGGTGTACAACCGATTGCTGTAAATTACCGCATGTATTTGGCAAATGGCGAATGGAAAGCCTACGACATCATGATTGAAGGCGTTAGTTTAGTGACAAATTATCGCACTACCTTCAGCGACGAAGTTCAAACGAAAGGATCACTTGATGCCGTCATTGATGGCTTGGCAAAACGCAATGCTGAAGCATTAAAAAACTCTTAATTTACTTGCCTTCACCTTTTTTGGCGCAAAGTTCCACTTCTGCGCCTTTTTATTTTCGATGATTTCAACAATTAAAGATTCGCTTTACAGTCAGCCACTTGGACACATCAGTGGCTTTGCATTTGATGACAATGTCGCGCAAGTGTTTCCTGACATGATTCAACGCTCTGTGCCGGGCTATCAAACTATTATTGCGGCAATTGGTTTACTTGCTGGACGTTTTGCTAAACCACATAGCGTTTGTTATGACTTAGGCTGTTCGCTTGGCGCGGCATCATTTTCGATGCGGCAAAATATTGCAGTTGAAAACTGCCGCATTATTGCCGTTGATAATTCCACAGCGATGTTGACGCGTTTAGAATCTGTTTTAGCAAACGAAACACCGCGACATACTACCGTTATCGAATTGCAATGCGCGGATATTCGAGACGTAGTCATTGAGAATGCGTCGATGGTCGTGTTGAATTTTACGTTGCAATTTTTGCCGCTCGAAGACAGGAAATCATTATTGGCAAAAATCTATGACGGTTTATTACCTGACGGGGCGTTAATTATTTCGGAAAAACTCGCGTTTGACGATGCGCGGCAGCAAGCATTACAAATCGATTTACATCATACGTTCAAAAAAGCGCAAGGCTATAGTGAATTAGAAATTAGTCAAAAACGCACCGCATTAGAAAATGTGTTAATTCCTGAAACTTTCGCGCAACATCAACAACGATTGAAATCGGTTGGTTTTAGCAGTGCTGAATTGTGGTTTCAATATTTTAATTTCGCCTCATTTATCGCCCTTAAATAATGCCTTATTCAGATTTATATACTGCCTTGCGAGAAGTCGATGCTAAAGATTGGGCAGAGCAATTACCTCAACAACTCGCTCGCGCTTTTGATACCAGCAAACACGGCGATTTATTGAAATGGCAATCACAACTTGAGCAATTGCCGTCTTTAACTTCTCAAACTCGTTTGCTGACAACAGATACGTTGCAAATTGGAACAACTGACGACATTTCGATTGAATTGCAACAAACATTAAAAAATCAATTGCAAGCGTTTTGTCCGTGGCGTAAAGGACCTTATGAATTATTCGGCATTCACATTAACACCGAATGGCGTTCGGATTGGAAATGGCAACGTTTAGAAAATCATATTGCACCGCTAAAAAATAAGCTGGTGTTAGATGTAGGTTGTGGCAACGGTTATCATTGTTGGCGAATGCTTGGCGCGGGAGCAAAACGAGTGATTGGCATCGATCCTATGTTGCTCAATGTCATACAATTTCAAATTATCAAAAAATTTTATGGCAATGCGCCCATCGATGTTTTGCCGTTAGGCATTGAAGCATTGCCGGCAAATTTACGCTGTTTTGACACCGTTTTTTCAATGGGCGTTTTATATCATCGTCGTTCACCAATAGACCATTTATTTGAATTGCGTGATTGTTTAAAAAGCGGTGGCGAATTGATTTTAGAAACGCTAATTATTGATGGAGAATTAGGCGAAGCATTACTGCCAGAAGACCGTTACGCACAAATGCGAAACGTGTGGTTTTTACCAAGTTGCGCGACGTTGGTGAGTTGGTTAAATCGTTGTGGCTTTAAAAATACGCGTGTCGTAGATGTGACCGTTACCACAACCGAAGAGCAACGAACAACAGAATGGATGCGTTTTCATTCATTGCGGGATTTTCTGAATCCTGAAAATCCCGCGTTGACATGTGAAAATTTACCAGCCCCCAAACGCGCTATTTTGATTGCTAACGCGCCGTAATTATTGTGCTTGTGGTGCAAGTTGCACCGCATTACGTTTGCCACGTTTTACCGCATATAACGCTTCGTCAGCTAATGTAATCAATTCTTTCCAGCCAGGTTTACCATTAACTGAACATGCGACCCCAATACTGACCGTCATCGGTTTTAACAATGGCACATTCTCAACTTGATGACGTTCAACCACGATGCGTATCCGCTCAGCTAACAATAAGGCTTCTTTACCGTCGGTATTGGGCGCAATAACTAAAAATTCTTCTCCACCTAATCGACAAGGAATATCTGTCATACGCGCACATTTCCGCATAATTTTTGCCGCGTGAACTAACACCAAATCGCCCGCATCGTGTCCTAACGTATCATTTACCGATTTAAAATGATCCAAATCAAGCATTAACACACTTAATGGACGATGCGTGCGTTGTGCGCTTGCCCATTCTTGTTCTAAACGATTCAATGAGTAACGGCGATTCGACAACCCTGTCAAAACGTCAGTGTTTGCCATCAATTCCAAACGGCGATTTGCCACTGCGAGTTCTGCAATGTAACGCTGTAAATCTTTGCGTTCTTTTTCGACTTCTTGTTGCAAGGTAATAATTCGTTGCCCTGCTCGAATTCGCGCGAGTAATACTTTTAAACTTAGCGGTGTGGTGACGTAATCATCAATGCCTGCATTAAATGCCTCAATTAACGCGCTTTCTTCTTCAGTTGAAGTGAGCATGATGATATAAATTGAACTGCCCCATGTTGAAGAATGCAAGGTTTTAGATAATTCAATACCCCCCATGGGTTTCATATGCCAATTGGTAATAATCAATTCAGGTTTATGCTCAAGCGCATATTTCAACGCCGAATCGCCATCTTTACAAGCAGCCACTTTATGACCAGCTGCGGTGAGTTGTTTTGATAAACGTGCCAACATCATCGTGTCATCATCAACAACTAAAATATTTAAGCCTGATAACGTATGTTTACCTACGCCAAGTTCTGGCGAAGATTGGCGAATATCGGTTTTTACGTTAATCAATTTGCCCCATTCTTGCCACTGGTTCAGCATCTCTGCAATAAATGAATCTAATTCATTGGCATCAAACCCGTGTCGACCGGCTTCAACCAATAATTCGGACATTAAAGATGTACGATAGTCTTCGTCAGAAATGCAGTAATTTGATAAACCTCGGGCAAAAGCAAGTTGTTTTGCTAGACGATTCGCTTTAGATAAACTCTCTCCAATCGGCTGAAAACTGAGTTTTAATGCTTCAAGATGTAACTCCGAAAATCCCCAATCAGCCAGTAACATAACAGTTAGTGCATTATGGTTAATAGCAAAACGTTCTTGCTCAAGTTTTAATAATTCATCGTCTTGTGCCATAGCGATACATTCACCATAACTTTCAGACCATGCTGTTGCTAATGCTAAACGCCCAATATCGCTAAGTAAGCCGAGTGTAAAAGCCTCTTCTGAACTAATAACGCGCTCGTGAACACTTAAACGAGTGATGGCTACAGCTGTTGCTAATGATTTTGACCAATAAGCAGGATAATCAAATCCTGGGCAGCGGCTATAACTGTCGTTACCAACCAAAGAAAGACTTAACGCAAAGTTTTTTACGGCTGACATGCCCATCATGATGATGGCATCGCTTACATTTGAAATGGAACGATTTGCCCCTAATGCCGCTGAATTAGAAAACTGTAAAATGCGACCGCTTAATGCGGGATCAAGTTTAACTAATTGTGTCACTTGACCAATTTCTACATCATCACGTTGCAATAACTTCATAATTTCCAATGCAGTACCCGATGGCGATGGTAAACGATTGGAGGTTTTCAATTCATGGAAATTAAATTCTTGGTTCATAGTTATTTTCTTGTAGCTAAAACACGAGAGAGTTGCATTGTTGCGTGGAAAACATCATCAATCATCTGTTCAAAATTGGCAATTTTATTTTCACGCGCCGCATTTTCCAATATCGCAAGTTTAACAACTAGCTCTTTGGCACAAAAATGCGTCACCATGCTTTTAAGTGTATGTGCATTGTCTGCTAATGCAGAAAAATCATCGTTTTGAATACAATTATCAAGCTGGACCAGAAGTGAGGGTGCATTTTCTAAAAACAACTGCACCATTTCATCGAATAGTTTTACATCCCCATCCAACTGAGTAAGTGCGGCATCCTCATTCCAAATAGAAGAAACAAATGTATCAGGTACAGATGCTTTTTTACTCACAACGTTTGATGTTTCAAATTTGTTCAACATCTTAGAAGTAGGCATTAGCCATGTCGTTAGCATTTGTCCCAACGAATGTTTATTAAAGGGTTTGCTCAAAGAATCATTCATCCCTGCTTCCAAACATTTTTGATGCTCTTTATCTGTGTTATGCGTAGTCAATGCAATAATTGGAATAGAAACCTTGTGATAGAGGGCAAGTTCTTGAGCGCGTAATTGTTGTACCGTTTCATATTCATCAATAATCGGCACTTGACAATCCATTAAGATTAAATCGTAAACATTATTTTTAAGCAACTCTACGGCTTCTGTGCCAGTTCTGGCTATATCAGGTGAAATATTGCATCGAGAAAGTGTTGAAACAATCGTTTGTTGATTAAGCGCATTTGCTTCGACAAGTAAAACATGTTTAGCCGTATAATCCGGATTACTGCTTTCGGGTTTTTCGATTGTATTTTGTTGCGATGGCAAGCTGATAGTGTTCCACAACTCATCAAATAATTGCAACTGTCTAACGGGTTTGCTCAGGCAATATGAAAAACCTAAATTGTGTTTTTCGTTTTCACCAACAAAATGATTTGATGCCATTAACAAACGAGGCGTATGGCTTAAAAGCGGATTTGCATTCATTGCGCGTGCTAATTCACAGCCATCCATATCAGGTAACTGAAAATCTATAATTGCGACGTCATACGGCTGGTCATTTGATGCGGCAATTTCAAGTTCTAATAATGCTGCGCGCCCCGAACTTTCTGTTTGCACTAAACATTGCCAAGCCTGCAA
>DALYHZ010000145.1:0-6704 GCA_031970635.1 Methylococcaceae bacterium
TCCCCAAGGGGGTTCGAACCCCTGTTACCGCCGTGAAAGGGCGGTGTCCTAGGCCACTAGACGATGGGGACCTAGATATTTTTTTGAATTCTGAAATTAAATCTAAACTGGCGTCCCCAAGGGGGTTCGAACCCCTGTTACCGCCGTGAAAGGGCGGTGTCCTAGGCCACTAGACGATGGGGACTAGATTTAGATTTTAATACACTTATTGGTGGAGCTAAGCGGAATCGAACCGCTGACCTCAACACTGCCAGTGTTGCGCTCTACCAATTGAGCTATAGCCCCGTATTGAGAGGCGCATTTTACAGGTTTTGTGTTTAATGTCCAGCTTAAATTTGGATTTTATGAATTTTTCGTATTCAAACTGGACAATTCGACATTATTTTAAACGGTATTCAGCCGAACGGGCGTGAGCGGTTAAACTCTCACCTCGTGCCAAGATTGACGCTACTTTGCCTAATGTATTTGCACCCTCAGCCGAGCAGTTGATTAAACTTGAACGTTTTTGGAAATCATAAACACCTAACGGAGATGAAAAACGTGCGGTACTTGACGTTGGTAAAACGTGATTAGGTCCAGCGCAATAATCGCCTAAGGCTTCAGCCGTATAACGTCCCATAAAAATTGCACCTGCATGTCGAATTTGTTCACACAATTTTTCTGGATTTTCGACTGATAATTCCAAATGCTCAGGTGCAATAATGTTCGCAACGTCAGCGGCTTGCGATAAATCGTTGACTAAAATCAATGCACCACGATTGGTTAGCGATGTGCGAATAATTTCAGCACGTTCCATGGTTGGAAGTAATTTGTTAATGCTTACTTCAACTTCTTCTAAATAGGTCGCGTTGTCGCTGATTAAAATCGCTTGCGCGTCTTCATCGTGTTCGGCTTGCGAAAATAAATCCATCGCAATCCAATCAGGATTTGTTTTCCCGTCACAAATAACCAAGATTTCCGACGGACCTGCAATCATATCAATGCCTACTTGCCCGAAAACTAATTTTTTTGCCGTTGCAACGTAAATGTTTCCAGGTCCGACAATTTTGGCAACTGGAGGAATGGTTTGTGTTCCGTAAGCAAGAGCGGCAACGGCTTGTGCGCCACCGATGGCAAAGGCTTTATCAACACCAGCCAAATACGCTGCCGCTAAAACTAATTCATTCGTTTCTCCGTTCGGCGTTGGTACAACCATGATTAACTCAGGCACACCAGCCACTTTTGCAGGAATGGCATTCATTAGAACAGATGAAGGATAAGCGGCTTTTCCACCTGGAACGTATAAACCAACACGGTCTAAAGGTGTCACTTTTTGACCTAAAACTGTTCCGTCTACTTCGGTGTATTGCCACGAATCCATTTTTTGTTTTTCAGCATAAGCACGGATGCGCTGTGCGGCAATTTCTAAGGCTTGCGCTTGGTCAGTAGGTAAATTATCCCAAGCGGCTTTTAATTTTTCTTTTGAAATTTCTAATTCACTTGCAACAGAGACATTGCAATGGTCAAAACGATTTGTGTATTCAATCACTGCCGAATCGCCATTTTTACGCACATCAGCAATAATTTCTAATACACGTTGATGAATGGCTAAATCGTCGGTTTCATTCCACGCGAGTAAATCTTTTAATTGCGTGTTGAAGTTTGCATCAGTGGCATTGAGTTTTTTGATGGTTATGTTGGTCATATTTTTTTGAAATCCAAAATTTTAAAAATTATTTTCAGATAAAACGTGTTCAAACTGCGTCAACAATTCACTAATTGCCGCATTTTTCATTTTCATGGCGGCTTTATTGACGACTAAACGTGAACTGATATTCATAATTAACTCGCGCGGTTCCAAATTATTGGCGCGTAGCGTGTTGCCTGTATCGACCAAATCGACGATGCAATCTGCTAAACCCACCAACGGCGCAAGTTCCATCGAACCGTAAAGTTTAATAATTTCCGCTTGAATTCCTAAACTTGCAAAATACGATTGGGCAATCGTGACATATTTTGTTGCAACGCGCACACGACCTGAAATAGCAGGCGCATCTTTATGCGCGGCGGTCATCAATTTACAACGCGCGATATTTAAATCCAGTGGCTCATACAAATTTTCTGCGCCATGTTCGAGCAGAACATCTTTTCCCGCAATGCCTAAATCTGCCGCGCCATATTCCACAAACGTCGGCACATCCGTCGCGCGAATAATGACGAGCTGAACATCTTCGCGCGTTGTCGGTAAAATCAATTTACGGCTAGTTTCGGGATCATCAATGGGTTGAATGCCAATTTTCGCCAAAAGTGGCAAGGCTTCTTCGTAAATACGTCCTTTCGAGACGGCAATCGTAATCATCTTTGCGTCCTACTTCGGAACACGACGAATAGTCGCGCCCAATTGTGAAAGTTTTTCTTCGATATGGTCATAACCACGGTCGATGTGATAAATGCGGTCAACGGTTGTATCGCCTTCAGCAACTAACGCGGCAATCACTAAACTGGCTGACGCGCGTAAATCGGTTGCCATCACTGGCGCACCGGTTAATTTTTTCACACCTGTACAAATTGCGGTATTGGACTCTAAACGAATATCTGCGCCCATGCGTTGCAATTCATTAACGTGCATAAAACGATTTTCAAAAACGGTTTCTGTCACCAATCCAACGCCTTCAGCCACGGCATTCATCGCACAAAATTGCGCTTGCATATCAGTTGGAAAAGCAGGGTAGGGTAACGTGCGAACAGAAACAGCTTTCGGACGTTTGCCGTGCATGTCGAGTTCAATCCAATCGTCACCTGTTTTAATTTCTGCGCCTGCTTCAACTAACTTCGCTAACACCGCATCCAACAAATCAGGACGCGTGTCTTTAAGTTTTACACGACCGCCTGTAATTGCCGCCGCACAAAGATAAGTTCCTGTTTCAATACGGTCAGGCAAAATGTCGTAATGCACACTGGTTTCACCTAATTTTTCTACGCCTTCGATAGTTAAAACATCCGTGCCGATACCAGAAATTTTCGCGCCCATTTTGTTTAAGAAATGCGCTAAATCGGTGACTTCAGGTTCTTTTGCGGCATTTTCCATAATGGTTGTGCCTTCAGCTAAAACCGCAGCCATCAATAAATTTTCTGTGCCTGTAACGGTAATTTGTTCCAAAACCAAACGGCAACCTTTTAAACGTTTTGCCTTCGCATGAATAAAACCGCCTTCAAGGGTAATATCCGCACCCATTTTGATTAAGCCGTTGATATGAATATCCACCGGACGTGAACCAATCGCACAGCCACCAGGTAATGAAACATGCGCCTCACCAAAACGTGCCAATAATGGTCCTAATACTAAAATCGAGGCTCGCATAGTGCGAACTAATTCGTATGGCGCAACAAAACTGTTAATTGTGCTGGCGTCGACTTGAATGTTCATTTTTTCATCAACAGTCAAATCCACGCCCATGCGACCTAGTAATTCCATGGTCGTTGTAATGTCATGCAAATGTGGCACGTTGCCAATACGTACGGGAGCTTGAGAAAGTAAGGTTGCCGCTAAAATAGGCAAAGCGGCATTTTTTGCGCCTGAAATTCGCAATTCGCCCGAAAGACGTGCGCCGCCAGTAATAATCAATTTATCCATGAATTTTAGATTGGGTTCTTTAATTTGAGTGAAAAATAATGGGTTTTATCTAGTCCGCTGAGTTTGGCTAGATTAAGCAATTGTTTTGGTACATTTTTGAAATGTAATTGTATACGTTGATGGCGCGTGAGTTTGACCCACTCAATCATCAAAGCCAGTCCTGCGCTGTCGGTATTGGTAACTTGTGAAAAATCTAAAATAACGTCTTTTCCCGCACGTAGAAAAGGCGGCGAATCAATCAATTTATTATGATGCAAACTTGCAAACGTTAATTCGCCGTGAATTAACCACCTTCCATTGCCTCTGGAAACAATACTTAATTTACTCATTTTTTAAGGACTTTTTTTTTGTCATCATTTTTATCTTCCTTGTTAAGGAAGAATTTGGTGAGTGCTTGCTCTAAAATGATTGCACTGCTAGTCATTTCAATTTTGCTACCATTTTTTAAATATTCATCTGAACTGCCATTCGCGTTTAGACTTATATATTGCTCACCAAGTAGGCCTGCTGTGAAAATGCTCACATCGCTGTCATCGGGTAGCGTGTTATATTGGGATTCGATGTCCATGATTACGACGGATTCTTTTGTTTTTTGGTCAAATGTAATCGAACGCACTGTGCCGATTTTAACCCCCGCCGCTGAAACGGCTGATTTTGGTTTTAAACCACCTGAATTTGAAAAACGGGCGGTGATTTCATAAGTGTTGCCGCGTGAAAACGAACTTAAATTACTCACTTGCAACGCCAAAAAAAACAAACTGGCAATTCCGGCGGCAACAAATAGCCCAACTAATGTATCTTGTGTGTTGGTATGCGGCATAAATCAATGATCTCCAAACATGAGCGCAGTCAAAATAAAATCTAATCCTAAAATACTAAATGCTGAATTTACAACAGTTCGAGTTGTAGCGCGACTGACACCTTCTGCCGTCGGCACAGCATCATAACCTTCAAATAAGGCAATCCATGAAGCAATAAAGCCAAATACAACACTTTTGATTACGCCGTTAATAATGTCTTCTCGAAAATCTATCGTTGCTTGCATTTGTGACCAATATGCGCCCACGTCAACGCCCAATAAGCCAGAACCGACGGTTTGTCCGCCAATAATTCCCACCGCACTGAACAATGCGGCAAGCAGTGGCATAGATAAAAAACCGGCTAAAAATCGTGGCGAAATAACACGTTTGATTGGATCAACAGCCATCATTTCCATGCCGGACAATTGTTCTGTGGCTTTCATTAAACCAATTTCAGCAGTTAGCGCAGAACCTGCTCGACCTGCAAATAATAATGCGGCAACCACAGGTCCCAGTTCACGCACAAGCGAGGCGGCAACCATCACACCAAGGGTTTCTTCTGCGCCAAAACGCGACAAAATGTAAAAACCTTGTAATCCCAACACCATGCCGACGAATAAGCCAGAAATCGTAATGATTAAAAATGAAAGGACACCGACAGAATGTAACTGTTTAAGTAACAAACGTGGACGCACAACGACACTACCAAGACCGGTGAGAATAGCGATTAAAAAATAAGTCGCACGTCCTAATTTTGTAAAACCGGCGCGAGTGGTGGCTCCTAAATAATTAAAAAATTTAAGCATGGCTAATAACGAGAGCGTTTCACGGTGGGTTTTCCACCAAAAATCCGTTTGCGGGGGAATAACGTTTTTTCGGTAAATAATAAATCGTCCATATATTCTTTTGCTGGATAGTGAAAATGTACCGGACCATCAGCCGCGCCATTCATAAATTGTTGCACCCATTCTGAAGGCGATTGCTCAATTTCTTGTGGTGTGCCTTGTCCGACGACTTTGCCTTCTGAAAGGACATAAATGTAATCAGCAATGGCGGCTGTTTCTTGAACATCGTGAGAAACGATAATGCTGGTTAAACCCAATGTCGTATTTAACGATTTAATTAACAACAACAAAGCCCCCATTGAAATCGGGTCTTGTCCCGTAAACGGCTCGTCATACATAATCATCATCGGGTCTAACGCAATCGCGCGTGCTAACGCAACACGTCGCGCCATCCCGCCGGATAATTCATTGGGCATTAAATCGCGTGCGCCGCGTAAACCAACCGCTTCTAATTTGATTAACACCAGTGAGCGAATCATCGATTCGGGCAATTGCGTATGTTCACGCAGTGGAAATGCCACGTTATCGTAAACATTCATCCCTGTGAGTAACGCGCCACTTTGAAATAACATGCCCATTCGTTTACGCAATGTGTATAACTCGTCACGTTTTAAGTGATGAACATTTCGTCCATTGACCGTTACTGCACCTTTTTCTGGAAAAAGTTGCCCACCAATAATTTTTAACAGCGTCGTTTTCCCCGTACCGCTAGGTCCCATGATGGCTGTGATTTTTCCACGTTGAAATTCGAGTGAAATATCATCAAAAATTTTCTTTTCGCCACGCGAAAACGTTAAGTTATGCACACTCACTAAACTGTTTTGAGGTGGACTACGATTATCCATGCGTGTTTGATTTAAAAATTGCAGTTGAAAAATAGAAATAAATATACGGATAAGTCTAACATCGCACAGGAAGTGTGTAAAAGGAATAGGTGAATTTAATTAAGCAAGTCGCTGAATTTATTTCATTTCAAATAAGGCAGTTTATTCACCACTTTCGCCTGAGCAAATCCGTGCTTGTGAATGGGGTGAAGTTGAATTTTGCGTTGAATGGCGTTTAAGTGGAAAAGAGCAAGGCTGATAAGTGTTGCAATGTTTGTCAGCCTTATGTTTCGTTGATTTTTTATGTTACGACAACTCGTCTAACCATTCCTGTACGGTTGTTACTAACGGACTGCCGATGTATTTCAACAATTCGATACTTTGTTGATAATTTTGTTTGGCTTTATCCAACTCGCCGCGCGCGTAAGAGACATTCCCTAAATTGCCGTAACCTGCCGCCATGTCCTGTTTATTGCCTAAGGCTTCACCAAGCGTTAAGGCTTGTTGATAAAACTCAATGGCTTTATCCAAGTCGCGGCATGCGAAAGAGACATTCCCCAAACTGATGTAACCTGCCGCCATGTCCTGTTTATTGCCTAAGGCTTCACCAAGCGTTAAGGCT
>DALYHZ010000146.1:0-6654 GCA_031970635.1 Methylococcaceae bacterium
GTGTCTTAACCGTGTTTTTTCTTTAAAAAAGAACTATCGCTAAGACACCATCGAAGGTACAAAAAACTCTAGTTTTCTCTAGTAGTCGTATCGACAAATTAAAACGTAATTAGTGTTAATCAATTACAACAGCAAACAACCTGATAAAACCTGACATTTGAAAGTTAATTATAAGCGTTACCTGTAACACATTTGCTATAATGCACCTTTCATTTTTACGGATGCAACACGATGACTTACGACGGCAAAACATCATTACAAAAGGCGTTGGAACAATTACACGGCAAAAAATTAACGTTTGATGATTTATCGAAAATAACGGGTGCATACCGTGAACGCTTGAACCTGCCAACAGGTAAGCCGATAAGCAAAGCCGCCGATAAATTGAAGGTGTATGAATGGGAACGTGAAAAGTTAGCAGCGCAAAGTAACTTGATTGAATTACCAGCACCTAACGATTTACCAGAAAACAAAACGATTGATGATAATGCGTTACCTGTTACGCAATCGACAACACAAAAACGAAACAAAACGAAACGGCTTGAAAGGTTCAACGAATTTAAGCGGCTTTCATTCAATGTTACAGGTAACACACAACGCCAACATATCAGCTTAGAACCTGAATTTATAAAAGCGTTGGAATTGATTGCACCCGCTAATCGTAATCAGTGGTTAAGCGATACGGTTAGCGATTACATTGCGAAAAATGGTGTTGAATCGTCAACCCGCATTGTTAAGTTATCAATCGTTAATGAATTACTCAAAAGGGCTAAATAATGGCAATAACAATTGAACGTACAAAAGATGAAACCGACAATGACGCGGTAGCACGCGCATTTACTAAACCTAGCACTCGCGCCGCCTTAACGATTGATAAATTCACGTCACAATCGCACGGGATTGAAATTGGCGCATTAGTTGGACAACTCAAAAAACAATGTAACGATGATAATTTCAATGTTGATGAAATGTTAAGGGCGCAAGCGCAAACACTGGACGCAATTTTTAATAATTTAGCGAGTATTGCAGTGCAGAATTTTAACAACCTACCAGCTTTTGAAGCGGTAATGAAATCAGCATTTCAAGCGCAAAATCAATGCGGTAAAACATTGCAGGTAATTTCACAAAATCAGCAAAACAAACTATTGAACGGGGCTAAAGTCAATGACGGCGTGGACACCAGCAAGACGATTGAAGCAATCGAAGGCAATAAAACAGTGGCAACCTTGGTTAAATTCGACGGGGGCAAAGTCAGAAAGCGGCAAAAAGAAAGTGTCGAAAAATGCCTATAAAGGCGGATTGCGCCCGTTTTTGCGCGAATTGGCAAAGGCGTTGCGACAACAACGAAACATGATTGAATCGAATTGTTGATTAAGTCGTAAATTCAATTGATATATTTTTACCAACTACACTAGCCGCTTTAATCATTGAATCGAGTGTAATAGACGTATTTTCAACGTTTAACAAACGATTTAACCCCATGCGGCTAGTTTGCAAACGATTTGCCATTTCAGTTTTAGTAATGCGATTTTGCGTCATATATTCGAGTAACTGATATGCCAAAACACGCTTAATTGCTACGGCTTGACAATGTTCATATACGCCCTCTTCGCGCATAAAATCGTCAACACTTGAACCTAAAAATTGATTGTTCATAATTTATCCTTTCTGCTTTTGGCTAATTTCAAATCTTTAACAGGCGTTGATTCCGTCTTTTTGACAAAACCATGCAACATAATCAAATTTTTATCCGCGTGACAAAATAAAATTCTCACGATTCGCTTGCCTGTTATATGACAACGCAATTCATACAAGCCCTGCCCCATAGGACGTACTAACGGCATAGTCACGTTAGGGAAGCCTTTTTGTAATGTCGCAATGCCTTCAAAAATAATTTTACGGTCATCAAAAGATAAATCTTTAATCATCCATTCTTTGACGGGTTCTACACCATTTTCATTTTTGAAAAATATCGCACTAAACATAAATCTTGCCTTAATCGTGTTGCGTACCACAAACGATACGACAGAATAATTATCTAATCAATCGAATTTAATTAACCGCGATAATAGGCATTATTTCTATTGTGTACGAAAGATAATTATATTCCGTACATCACAAAACTAACGGTTCAATCGAGTACGAAAAACTTATAAATTTACTTTTCGTATAAATAACGATAAACTTTAAAAACATTCCGTACAACAAAAACATTTTAAAGGGTATCATTATGAAAAATCATAAAGGGCAACAAGTGGGGTATATCCGCGTGAGTACAGCAACACAAAATACAGATAGACAATTAGACGGTGTGAAATTAGATAAAACTTTTGTTGAAAAAAAATCAGCTAAAACGGCGGATGAACGAAAAGAATTACAGGCTTGTATCGAATATCTACGGGCAGGCGATACGTTGAACGTTCACAGTATTGACCGTTTAGCGCGTAATTTAGCGGATTTAAAAACATTGGTTACGCAAATAAACGCAAAAGGCGCAAACGTTCATTTTCACAAAGAAAATTTAATCTTTAAAGGCGATAGCGCAAATGACCCTATGCAACAGTTAATGCTAAACATGATGGGGGCATTCGCAGAATTTGAACGTAGTATTATTGTAGAACGCCGCCGCGAAGGTGTAGCAGTTGCACTAGAAAAAGGTGTGAAATTTGGCAGAACTGCAAAAGTTACGCCTGAAATCGCCCTTGAAATTCAAACAAAGAAAGCCAACGGCGCAAAAGTCGAAGAATTGATGCAACAGTACAGTATTGGACGGCAAACGGTTTATGATGCGCTAAAAAAGCAGGTGTAATTATGAAACATGATTATTGCGTGGCTTGCGGTAACAAAGGAAATTTACATCAACATCATTTAGTTCCAAAAGCCAATGGCGGCACAGATAACGAAAAAAATTTGATTACGTTATGTGGTGGATGTCACGGGCGTTTGCATGGTAAGAAATTAGGTATTCATTGGAAAAAATGCCAACGCGAAGGAATAGACAAAGCGTTAGCGAATGGCGTGAAATTTGGGGCAAAACCTAAATTTTCTAATGAACAAATTGCAGACATTAAAGCGCGTCATTCTGGGGGTGTAAGCGTGGCAATAATCGCAAAAGAATTTGAAACGTCACGACAAACTATTTATTCGATGCTTTCAAAATGAAAAACGACGTAGGGGCGGGGGCAAATTATCCTAAAACGAAAATAAATTTTTTAGGTATGATAGCCACAAAAACGATAAAAGCCACATGAGTTCGCACCTCAAGTGGCTTTAATGTCGAAACTAACTGAATCGCCTGTCATCACACCGCGATTCAAAAACTGATTATTCATCACGGTTAAATCTTATCATGTCTGCTATAAAATTTATAAAATTCGCGTCTTATTTTTATTCCTTCAAATCATTTTGCATAACACCTACTAAGTCATATAACAACATTTGCCACTAAAAAGAAGGTGGCAATATGATTGCTTCAACACTTCAAAACTACTCGCACACACTCGCAGATTTAGCCGATTCATGCGGCATAAATTACAACGCTATTGCACCGTATTTTTATCAGCAAACGGGCAATATACCGATTACGCGGGGCATTCATAAAAGCAAAGAATATCGCGGCAAAGTGTATTGTTTTATCAATCACTGGACAGCACGCGACGGCAAAATTTATCCCATAATCACGATGGGAACGCATAAGCACGGCGGCATTGTCGAAGTGTTTAACAGCTATCGTGAAACTATGGCGGTGCGGGGCTATTCGGATAGTTACATTCGACAACAGCAACCGCGACAACCAAAACGCGAATACATTGCGCCGATTGAATCACTCGAAAAATGGCAAATTGACGCTTTAAATGCGGCTAGAAAGGCGTTTGATTCTGCTACCAGCGACAACGTAGCAACGCATGATTACATCGTTAAAAAGGGCTTGAACGTTGACGATTGCGACATACGGCGCGGTATCGGTAAATATGGCGATTGCTTAATGATTGCGGTCGTTGATTCAATCGGCGCGGTTATCGGTTATCAACAAATCTACGCGCAAAATATCAGCGGCAAAGATACCAACAAGTATTTTATCGGTCGTACAGGCGGCGGTTTTGTTGTTATTGGTGATAAGTCACAAATCCAAAACGGGGCTATTTACTGCGAAGGTTTAGCCACTGGTTTAAAAATTTACCATAGCAACGGGGCAACAAAAGGCGAATTGAAAAACGCCCGTAAAACGCCCGTTATCGTGTGTTTATCGGCTGGTAATATGCGTAACGTGGTATCAAACCACGCAAACGAAAACGGCGCGGATAACATCAAAATTTATGCTGATAACGATTGCGGCAAAGATTGCGGTAATGCTGGAATTTTTGTTGCGTTAGAAATCTGCAAAGAAAACGGCATTAAAAAATATCGAGTACCCAAAAGCGAAAACGGCGCGGCGTGTGATTTTGCCGATACGTTAGCGTTCACTGATTTTGCAGTACCAAAAAAGCGCGTTGATTACACGGCGGCGGTGCTAAAGGTTTGCCCTAAACAATCAATCAAAAAATACTGGCAACGATACGCCTATGCCTTGATTGAAAACGCCGCGTGTGAATTGCGAAGTGTTGACGATTGTGTCAATTCTGTAACGGCTATCACCAGCACGCGGGGCGTTGACGTTGAAAAATCGGCGCGTGATTTAATCAGCTACGAATTTAAAAAACGTCGTGATTCGATACGCAAACTAAAAACAATTACTAATTTTGAAAATATCACGCGGTTCAATGTTGACGGCAAGTCGCTTGCTGAAATTGCAACGCTTATCGAGTTTGAAACCTTACGCCCTAATGGCGTTATGACGTTTGATAATCGTGGAATGGGGGGGAATAAAACTAACACGATGGTAGAACTCGCAAAACGATTAACGGGCGGCATTGCTTACATATCGCCGTTAGTTTCTGTCTGTAAAAATGCTGGTGATAGATTAAATTTTTACGACTATCAATCTACCAGTGCTGATTTTGTCAACGCGCATAGTCGCAAAGTCAATCTATCGATTTGCATCAATTCAATCGAAAAATACAATCTAGCCCAAAATTTCACACATTTGTTTATTGACGAAGCGGCGGCGGTTTATGCGGCTATTTTTGATGATGCTGGTACGAATAAGCACCAACAGAAAAAACTTGTTGATAACCTACGGGCGGCATTCAAAGCGGCAAAATCTGTGTTAATTGCGGATGCTGGTTTAAGTGATATTGAAGTCGCATTTTTCAAATCGCTTGCTGGTGATAAGCAAATCAACTTAATCGAAACCACTGCAAAAGAAAGCGACAAAAATCACTGGTTATTAAAAAATCATTCTCACAGTCACGAATTGATTTTGCGTGACTTGAACAATGGCAAGCGTGGCGTTGTGGCTTGCGATACCGTTGCAAATGCAATCGCAGTGCAAAAGTTTTTAACCAAAAACGGCATTGATTCAGACCGCATTCTGTTAGCCACTAGCGAAAACAACGGCGGCGATAATCAACTAAGTTTTATCGAAAATCCGAATGACAACGCGCATAAGTACGATGTTGTAATTCATTCGCCAATTATTCGCAGTGGTACGTCAATCGAATTTGCTGATTATTCATTTACCCATTTGCTGTATGACGGCGTTGTTGGAACAAGTGACGCAATGCAAATGTTAGGGCGCAATCGTTGTGCTACGGATGTTTATTTGAGTTTTGGTAATCGTATCGACAAAACGCGAGTTACTGACTTTGAAATGTTGCTAGATGCTGAAATCGAAACCCTACAGCAACAGGGCTATGATGTTACAGCTAACGATTTAGCACGCTTACGCCACGAATTTACAGCAAATAAAAACGCCGATTTAAACGACTATCAAAATAATTTCATGCTGTTTGCCGAAATCACGGGGCGCAATTTTATCCGCGTTGATAGTGATACTGAATTTGATACTGACTTAAAAAAAGCCGTCAAACTCGAAAGGGTAGATGACAGATTAAATGCAAAAATTTTAACCCAATCCGAATACAAAATAATCAAAGATTCAAACATTCGCACGCAAGCGCAAACCGACGCAATGAAACGTTACGACACGGTGTTAATGGTTTATGGCGAAAAAAATATCACCAGCGATAGCGTTATCAGCAGTCAAGATGTTGAAAACGAATTAGACGGCATGATGACTGTTTTAGAAAAATTTGAACTTATCAGCACCAATACCAACGAACTAAAAGCACTCGATAAGGCAGATTTAGATAATCACAGTTTGAAGTTTGAACGTGTGAAATTGCAAAAGGCATTTGTTGACGTTTTAAAGCCGCTGTTAGACGCAAACGAAAAAGGACGGATAGCACGCAAAGATTTTATAAAAGCGTGCGATAAACTCGAAAAACACGCCCCTATTTTGGCACTGGCAGGGCTAGGCAATTTCAAAAAAACAAATCGAATAAGGGCAGGGGCAACAGTCGGTAATTTTGTCGAAAAAATAGGTTATGAAATACCGATAAAAACCGTCATTCGCGGCGTTAAAAAATATGAAGTAATACCGAATGATGACATATTGCGCTATGCCTTGAACCGTAAGGGCTGTAGCTAGTTTTTTAGTGGTGTCTTAACCGTGTTTTTTCTTTAAAAAAGAACTATCGCTAAGACACCATCGAA
>DALYHZ010000147.1:0-6634 GCA_031970635.1 Methylococcaceae bacterium
ATGCGAAAGTAGGGAATTGCCAAGCTCTTATTTTTACGAAAAGCCTAAAATCTGATGATTTTGGGCTTTTTTGTTTTAGAGTTTAAGAAATTATCGATTGATAATTTTTTAACTCACTTTATTTAATAAACTGCAAGCCACCATTTTCAACTTTTAATTGCAATTCGCCACGCAACAATTGCTGTAATTCTTTACCAACCATCGAAAAACGCCAGCCTCTCAGAAGCATACATTCTTCATCATCGCCATTGAGTAACGCTTCTAAATCGTTACGCGTCGCTAAAACGGTCGGACTTAACAAATTTTCTTCTGCTCGAATTCGAACTAAGGCAAATAAAATATCAATAATTGCTTCTTGCTGTGGATCTTTACCAGAAATGCCTTTTGAGTATATCGGAAAAGGCAGTGGTGGTGTGGTTTTAGCCATTTTAATTAACGCACACAATTCTTTACCATAATAATTTACGACTCGCTCAGTGATTCCCCGAATTTTTGATAAGGCTTCTATCGTTTCGGGTTGTAATTTTGCGAAATCAAATAATAATTCATCGCGCAACAACCAATTTTTAGGGCGATTTTCTTTTTGCGCGGTTGCTTCTCGCCATTGAGACACCGCCTGGACAATTGATAATTGTTTACCTGTTAATTTGTTTTTGCCTTTAACGCGCAACCAAGCATCTTCAGGTGCTGTTTCGTACATTTTTGGATTTTCTAGTGCGACAAAATCATCGCGCAACCAATCAGCCCGTCCTAATTCGGTTAATTGTTTAACCATTTTTTGATAAATTCGACACAAATAAATCACATCGTCGGCGGCGTATTGAATTTCATCGTCGTTTAAAGGGCGATGACTCCAATCCGCTCGTGTATGTGCTTTGTTTAAATTGATATTTAAAAAACTCGAAACTAACATGCCATAGCCAGTATTTTCTTGAAAACCCAATAACGGCGCAGCGATTTGAGTATCAAAAATAGGTGAGGGCAATTTCCCTGTTAGTTGATAAAAAATTTCTAAATCTTGGCGACACGAATGGAAAACTTTTACAACGGAGGGATTGTAGATTGCTTCAAATAATGATGTTAGGTTTGGTAAAGCAATCGGGTCAACACATGCCACCCATTCTGGCGTAGCTAATTGTAATAAACAAAATTTAGGGTAATACGTTTTTTCGCGCAAAAATTCCGTATCAACTGCAATCCACGAGGCATTTTCAACACGCTTGCACAAGTCATCAAGTTGCTCAGGTTTTTTTATATATTCAATATTCGTCATAATTAACGTCTGCGCCGGAAGCGATTACTGTTGGATTTTGGTGTGGATTTACGCACTTTCAAGCGTTTGATGTTCAGTTTATAGCCATTCACATCAATATTTTTCAAATGTAAAAAAATATCCGATGGCATTTCTTCAGGTAATTCCAATAGCGTGTAATCATTACGAATACTCACATTTTGAATGTTATTTCGGTCTACGCCTGATTCTTCTACCAGTAAATTTTTTAACATTTCCAATTCAAGACGCTGTTTTTTACCCACATCCAGCCGATAGCGTTGCATTTTAATCGGCGGCAATTCAATCGGTTCAACGGGAATAATGGTAATCGGCGGAGGTGGAGGCGTTGTCACTTCGCCTTCAAAACGCAGTGATAATAACGCCGCCGCACAATCCAATATGCTAATTTCTAATTCGGTGGCTAAGATTTTTACCGCATTGCGTTTGCCATCGAGATGACGATGTTTAAGAATCGCCCGCAGTTGCCGCGTAATCGTTTCAAAAGAATTGACTTCTACCATGTCACAAATGAGGTGTTAAAGACGATTTGTATAGATTTCAACGAAGGCTTCATCGCGTAATTTTCGCATCCACAATTCGGTTTCTTCTTCGATTTTACGTTTACGAATTGCCTCGCGTACCTGATTTTTCTTAAATTCTGCGCTGTTATCACGATTTTCTCTGTCTAACACTTGAATTAAATGCCAACCAAATTGCGTTTGCACGGGGTCGCTGATTTCGTTAATTTTTAATTTGCTCATCGCTTCTTCAAAGGGCTTCACCAATGCACCGGGTTCTACCCAATCGAGAGAGCCACCTTTGATTGCCGAGCCTTTATCATCGGAATGCGCTCTAGCCAGTGCTGCAAAATCATCACCATTTGCAATGCGTTCTTTTAATGTCCACAGACGTTTACTTGCCTCAGCATCATCGACCAATTCATTAGTTTTAATCAAAATATGACGCACTTTGGTTTTGACGATGGTATGTGCGTCAGCCAATCCTTTGCGCTCTAACATTTTAATGATGTGAAAACCGCTTGGACTACGCAACGGCTCAGAAATATCGCCTTGGCGTAATTTGTCGACTTCTCCGACAAATAACGTTGGCATGTCGCGTAATGTGCGCCAGCCTAAATCACCACCTTTTAGAGCGTTACCATCGTTTGATTCACTCATTGCTGTTTGGGTAAAATCTTGTCCGGCGCGTAATTTTTTTACCAATTCGTCTGCTTTGGCTTGAGCTTTTTGAATTGCCGCTGCCGAAGCTCCTTCTGGAAGCGCGATTAGAATATGTCCCAAATGATATTGGTTTAATTCTTCGCCCACTTTGCCTTGCGTTTCCAAATAATGTTCAACTTCACGGTCAGTGACTTTTATGCGTCCACCGATTTCACGTCCGCGTAATTCGTTTACGATAATTTCGTTTTTCATATTCTCTAAAAAACTGGCGTAATTCATACCTTGTTTTTCGAGTTCAGCGCGAAATTCATCGAGTGTCATATTATTGCGTCGTGCAATATCGGTTGCTGACGAAATTAACATTTCTTCGCTAACGTTAATCCCCGCTTTATCCGCGAGCTGACGCTGTAACTTATCGATAATCATACGTTCCAAAACTTGGCGACGTAAAATCGACAACGGTGGCATGGGTGATTTGCTGGCGGCAATGCGTTTCTCGATGGTATCGACTTCTTTTTGCAACTCATTTTCCAAAATCACATCGTCTTCGACAATGGCAACAATGTTGTCCAATACTTCAGCGGGCGCGATTAAAGGGAAAAGTAATGCGCCACAAAGTAGCGCAATTTGCTGATTCTTTTTAAGTCTTAATTTAAACTTCATTGTTGTGGTGCTCGATAACCGTAAATATTTTGTTCAAGGAAGGTGTCTAATTTTTCACCCATGCCAGTTAAGCCTTTGAGTTCAACTTGGAAGAATATGCCTGTTTGACTCACGCCTTGTGCATCGGGAAGGTCTTGTTGTATCACGCCACTTTGATTGGGTAAAACGTTTAAGTTGTTGACGTAGCGACGACCGACGACTCGAAACCGCCAGCAGCAATTTTCTTTTTCAATCCCAAAGAAACTTTCTTGTGTCGAATTATAAAGCAATGAGTATTGCCAACGTCCAACTGCCGACCAATTATCGTAAATGGGCCAATGAAACGATACGTCACTTTGAATAATGTCGTTTGCTCGATTTGGCACTAATACGTTTTTACGATAGCGATAACCTAAATTCACGATTTCGTTGGGGCGATTGGTTAAATGTAAGATGGCTTTACCTCGACTAATTTCGCTGTTATAGGGATCCCATTGCATCCCTGAATCGATTGCGACATGGTCGTTAATACGCGCACTTAACTCGCCAATAATGTTAGATAAACTATGCGTTTCAATCGGATAATTTGGCAATGTGACGGTTCGATTTTGGAAGTAAAAAATCTCACCCAAACTTAATTTCATGCGTTCTTTGCCGGTTTTTTCGTCGATCAAACGCGATGTGATTGCCGTTGTTATTTGATTAGCATCTTGCATACGGTCAATACCGCTAAACCGATTTTCACGAAATAAGGTGTTAAACCATATATCGTAAGCGGCTGTATCAAACAATGGAATATCATTTTGATTCGTGCGCGGAATGTATAAATAAAATAGACGCGGTTCTAACGTGTTTAAAAATGTGTCGCCACCAAAATTTAAATTACGCTCAAATGTCATACCACTGTCGGTTGAAAAAATGGGCAATGTACGCGATATTTGAGACGAGTAACCGGCTTTCAATGGGTCACTTAAAAAATAATTGGTATATTGCACTGCCATTTTTGGCGTAATGTAAGCACTTGCAGATTGTAGCGGTAAGCTAATTGAGGGTTTGATATTGCTACGTTGTCCATTTAGCAGTTTGGTATGTTGAAAATAGACGAATTCATTATCCATCCCCATATTGACAGGCACGTTGTCAAAATTATGTTTTAAATTAACGTTGATTTGTGGCAATTTACGATACGGTAAGTTTTCACCACTTAATGCCTTATCGATGGATTGGTAATTTTCAACTCTTGCTATGGCATTTACGCTGTCACCGTAATAGCCAATATCTGCCTGACTTTTTAAGAAACTGAAATTAGGCAAACTCAATGCACTACCTAATTCAGCAAAATAGTTTTTATCTGAAACGTAATTTAAATCAATATTAGAGTGGATTTTATCCGTGAGATGGCTAGTATTTTTTATCGACGCAAAATAACGAGGTTGGTTATTGCGCAAATAATCATTTGGCAACACCTCAAAATTGGTTTGTCCTTGGAATAATTCTGTTAAATAACGAAATTCACCTGCCAGCAACATTCCGCGTTTGGTCAAATAACGGGGTTTAAACGTTGCGTCATAATTTGGCGCAATATTCCAGTAATAAGGCAAACTGAAGTTAAAACCACTGTGTTGCGTGTTTCCAAACGAGGGCGGAAGAAAACCCGATGTACGACGACTTTCTGTTGGAAACGAGAGGTAAGGCGAATAGAAAATCGGTATTCCCTTGAATTCTAGCCACGCATTTTTGACGGTTCCTTTGCCGTCTTCTTTATCGATTTTTAATTCATCTGCATGAATAATCCAGTCTTGATTAGTCGGCGGACAACTGGTGTATGCAACATCTTGATAACGAGAAATGGTTTTACTGTCTCGATAAGCCGCGCCAGCATGACCGCGTAACGATGCAGTGGGGGCAATAAATAAAACATCGCGCAATTTAGCTTGATCGTTAGCCAAATCAAACGTTGCCGTATTAGTATGCACAGCCAGTTCGTCATCGTTGTAATAAACATCACCGTGAACATCTAACGTTTCTGCGACATTGTCGTAATTCGCCGAATTAGACGACATAAATTGGTCAGCATGTTTAATTTCGACGTTACCAAAATAACTGCTGATTTCATTTTCAAAAATTTCTGAATAATTTGATTTTACGTCGATGGGCGCATTATTTTGTAAATTTTTATTTTTGCGGGGCAATAATTGTTTGGGCGCATTTGGATTGGTGCAATGTTGCCACGGGTCAACTTTGAGCTGTGATTTTAAAACACTAAACGTTTCTTCTTGCGTATTATCAAATGCTGGCGACAAGAGTCCTAGACCGGTGGATGATTCTGGTTTTGCCACAACCGCCGTGTTTGTTATTGGACTTTCGCCACTTTCAATCAGGTTCGCTTTTTTTGTTTGCTGACAATCCCATTCGTTACCTTTTGAAGCGTTACATTGCCATTCGCCCGCTTTTGTTAAAGGTGTTTCGGTAATAGCGGGGATTGGACGAGATATTTCTGTCTCAATGGTGGTTTTTTCAATGACGGGTGTTGGCGTAACGACAGGTTCTGGATTTATTGGTTCAGCAATTGGTGCCGGTTTTTTAACAATTGGTTGCACTTCAATGGCGGCGGGTTGTTCAACAACAGGTTCAGATTTAACAGGTGTTTCGACTTTAGGTGTTGGTGCATTTTCAACCGGTTTTGCCGCCCCGCTACAGACCCATTCTTTACCATCTTTGCTTTGTTCACAGTTCCATGCCGCAGGATTTGCGACCGTTTGGCTAACATAAGACAATGATGACAATAGAAGTAAGAATAAGCGACGCTGCATAAGGATGATTGTTTAAATAGCCGAGTGAAGAATAAATCGATAAAATGAAAGAATGCTTTGATAGGCATTTTAACCTACTTTTACGACTGCATTCTAACTAAACAACATGATTTTAAATGATTTAAGAATAATGACGTTGCTCGATTGGCTTGAAAACGATTGTTTATTGACAGTAGCGCATTGTGAACCGGCTTCAAATGATGCGAGTTTTCGACGTTATTTTCGCGTCACCATTGAAGATAAAACGTTTATCGCCATGGATGCACCGCCGGATAAAGAAAACATTGTGCCATTTATGCACATTGCAAATTTATTGAAACAAGCTGATGTGAATACGCCAACGGTGTTACAACATAACCTTGATGATGGCTTTATTTTGTTGGAGGATTTTGGTTCGCAGTGGTTACTTGACGCGTTAAATGAGCAAACGGCAACAGAATTTTATACTCGTGCATTGCAAGGTTTATTACCGTTACACACGCATGAAAATTTATTAAATGCAGATTTACCCGTTTATGACGAAGCGTTATTGCGTCGTGAGATGGCATTATTTGAAGACTGGTTTGTTGAACAGCTTTTAGATATTGAATTGCCACAAGATTTATGGGAAGACGTGCAACGTATTTTAATCGATTCGGCGTTAGAACAGCCGGTTGTGTGTGTGCATCGAGATTACCATTCGCGTAATTTAATGGTTTTGCCAAATGGTGAATTGGGTGTTTTAG
>DALYHZ010000148.1:0-6606 GCA_031970635.1 Methylococcaceae bacterium
ATATGGCAAATCGTGTAATTGTTCGTCCGTGACGGGCAGTTGATATAAATCACGGAAACGCGCCAGCGAGTTATCACTCATTTTTTTCTGTTGATGCGTCGTATTTTGCGCTTGTCCCGAATCCCCCATGCCATAACCTTTAATGGTTTTAGCCAAAATGACAGTCGGTTGACCTTTATGATTTACCGCCGCTTGGAAAGCAGAGAAAATTTTAGATGGGTCATGTCCACCGCGATTAAGTTCCCAAATGTCTTTATCTGACCAATCAGCAACCATCGCTTTAAGTTCAGGCGTATTAAAGAAATGTTCGCGCACATACGCGCCGTCTTTTGCTTTAAACGTTTGATAATCGCCGTCAACGCATTCCATCATTCGTGCGGCTAAAATGCCGTCTTTATCACGCGCGAATAAACTGTCCCAACGATTCCCCCAAACGAGTTTAATCACGTTCCAACCCGCGCCACGGAATTCGCTTTCGAGTTCTTGAATAATTTTGCCGTTACCGCGCACAGGACCATCAAGACGTTGCAAATTGCAATTCACCACAAAAATCAAATTATCTAAATGCTCACGTCCAGCCATCCCAATTGCGCCCAGTGATTCTGGTTCGTCGGTTTCACCATCGCCTAAAAATGCCCACACTTTGCGACCATCTGTATTAGACAATCCACGGTCACGCAAATAACGCATAAAACGCGCTTGATAAATCGCACAAATAGGTCCTAATCCCATTGAAACGGTTGGGAATTGCCAAAACTCAGGCATAAGCCATGGGTGTGGGTACGATGATAAACCATTGCCCCCAACTTCTTGACGGAAATTATCCATTTGCTCATGCGTAAAACGTCCAAGTAAAAACGCCCGCGCATATTCACCCGGTGAGGAATGACCTTGGGTATAAATTAAATCCCCACCGTGTTTTTCGGATGGTGCATGCCAAAAGTGGTTATAACCAACATCGTATAAAGTTGCCGCCGAAGCAAAACTGGCAATATGTCCACCAACGTTAGTATTTTTATTTGCACGCAAAACCATCATCATGGCATTCCAACGCACATAAGAACGAATCCGATGTTCAAGTGTTGCATCACCGGGAAATTGTGCTTGTTGCGAAACGGGAATGGTATTTAAATATGCCGTGTTGGCACTGAAAGGAATATCAAAGCCCGCGCGGCGTGTTACAGCCACTAAATTTTCAATCATAAAATGAGCGCGTTCGCTACCTTCATTTTCTAAAACGGATTGAAGTGCTTCAATCCATTCCTGAGTTTCTGCGGGATCAATGTCATTTTGTCCGGTAATTTCTGAGGAGAAAGTATTATTCATGAAATAATCCTAAAGTGATAAAAGTGATGTGGGTTTTAAGCATTAAAAGCGTCAAAGACATACAAATCCGCGCCATGCGCGGTTTTCGATAGTATATACAAATCATGGCGGGCAAGCATCCCGTTTTGTGACAATACGCTTTCAGTTTAGCTTGCCTTGTCAACTCACATAGAATGACAAGAAAATGTTAAAAAATAGCGACACACGAACAAAATAGCTGGTTATTTTCGGTTTAATTTTTACACGTTACGATACGATTATGGAATTTAAAGACTATTTACGCATTTTGGCTCAAAACGATGGCTCTGATTTGTATTTGACAGTTGGTGCGCCGCCTGCGGCAAAGTTTCAAGGGGTTTTAAAACCCCTTGAAAATGTCAAACTGATGCCGCCACGTTTGCAAGAAATTGCTCACAGTTTAATGAACGAGGAGCAAAAAAAAGCCTTTGAAAATAATCCCGAATTAAATTTAGCCATTTCAGAACGCGGCATTGGTCGATTTCGCGTCAATATTTTTCGGCAACGCAACAGTTTTTCGCTGGTCATTCGTAACATCAAAACGGAAATTCCTAATATTGACGCATTAGGTATGCCGGCTATTTTAAAACAGTCGATTATGGAAAAACGGGGGTTGATTTTATTTATTGGCGGCACGGGATGTGGTAAATCCACGACATTGGCGGCGTTGATTGATTATCGCAATAGCAATGCGTCTGGTCACATCATTACTATTGAAGACCCGATTGAGTTTATTCATTCGCATAAAAAATCGTTGGTAAATCAACGTGAAGTCGGCGTAGACACAATAAGTTATGAAGATGCGTTAAAAAATACTCTGCGCCAAGCACCGGACGTAATCTTGATTGGTGAGATTCGGTCGCGAGAAACGATGGAACATGCAATCGCTTTTGCTGAAACAGGGCATTTATGTTTATCTACGTTGCATGCTAATAATTCCAACCAAGCCTTAGACCGCATTATCAATTTCTTTCCTGAAGACAGACGAAATCAAGTGTTGATGGATTTATCGCTTAATTTAAAAGCCTTTGTGTCACAACGTTTAGTACCCACTGTTGATGGCAAACGTGTCGCCGCCGTCGAGGTGTTACTCAATACCCAATATGTCAGTGATTTAATTTTAAAAGGTGAAGTTCACAGTATTAAAGATGCAATGGAAAAATCTGAAACGACCGGCATGCAAACCTTTGATACCCATCTACAAAAACTTTATGAAGAAGGCAAAATTTCACTCGATGATGCACTGGCAAATTCAGATTCGCCAAATAATTTACGTCTAAAGATTAGTTTAAGTCATAACATCGCACACGCACCGCCAGAACAGCATCGAGTAATAGAACCTAAATCTAAATTACCCGAATTAAATATCCAATTGTTAGACATAAAACTTGACGATTAAGGTGAAAATACGATGAAAAAATTCGATATTTTTATAAAAGGCATTAACCCTGAACGTGTTGCAGAAACAGAAACTATCAAAGTAAATGCCGCAAAAGTTTTGCAAATCAGCGTTGCAGATTTTGATGAATTATTAGCACCACCTAACGGTGCTTGCATTCGCCGCGAGGCAAACGAAGATGAAGCTAAACATTATCAGCTTACGCTCACAAAATTAGGCTTGGTTTGTCTTTATAGACCTGCGGTGCAATTTTCCAATTTAGAATTACTGCCAATTGAAACGGATGCAGAACCTGACACTGATACGCTAATTTGTCCCAATTGTGAACATGAAATACTTGCCGATGAAGAGGGCAATAAACCTGAAAAATGTACAAAATGTGGCATTATCATTGTGGCATTTATTGAACAAAAACAACGAAATGAAGAACGCGATGCCATTAAAGCCAAATTGCTCGCCTCTCAAACCATTCTCAAAAAAGAACAATCCAAAAAACAACAAGAAGATGCTGAAAGACAGCGCAAATTAGACTTAGAAAAAGAAGTTTTAGAGGAATTACACAAAGATGGCGTAATAAAAAAATCCATAAATATAAAATTAGTTGCAATCGGATTTGGACTTTGTGTCATCGCACTGGGTATCAATTACTTTTTCATCCCGCAAGAAAATAGTCCATCACCCTCAACACCGACTATAACGCCTGAATCCGCTAAGAATAATACCGAATTCCCCCCCGTCTCAAACTCAACTCTCAATGCACCCGATAACGCACAACAAGCCATGCAAAAAACACATGACCAAGCCGCGCAAGTGTTAAATGGTTTTGGCTTAGATCCGGATGCGTTTGCGAATGCTGGTAACTCGAATACTAATGTCACGTTGCCTTCTGCCCAAACTGAAATAGTGCCATCGCAATCCACCGCTACAATCCCCGTATCAAATACGGCATCATATAATGCTGTGACAAAGCCTACCATCACAACTGAAAAAAACATTGTTATGCCTGGTGTCGCAGAATCGGTCGATTTGAATGAAATTTCCACCGTCTTAAGTGATGACATAACGTGGGATGCCTTTTTAGCGCAAAACAGTAAAACACTTTTAGAACGACAATTACCTGAAAATGCCGCCAGTTTAGGAAAATACATGCTTGCCACAGATGTTTATGTCGATACGTTAGGCGTTTTATTACAAGCGGCTCAACAACATAAACAAACTAAACTCGTCGATGATTTTCTAATCGCATTAGAAAATCGTCTAAACCCTTTGCCTGCCGAACAACAAGCTGTTTATTTTGCACAAGCTGGCGGCTATTTAACTTTAGAAAATGGCAGTAATGCTTTATTAGCGCGTACAGAAAAATTACTCGCAGGATTGCCAAAACCGGAATTGCAATTAAATGCAGTTTTAAAATTGGCTGTGATTTATTCCAAAACTGGCAATATCAGCATTGCAAATAGCTATTTCAACAAAATAAATACATTACTTGCGCCTGTCACAGACCCTGATATGCAAGTTCAATTACGCATTGCCGTCGCACACGCTTATCAAGAGGTTAATAATACGCCCGTTGCGGTGCAATGGTTAAACAGCACCGAGCCACAAATGAAACAGCTTAAAACTGACACGTTAAATGCGTTAATGATGGGGTACGCGCAATGTAATCAATGGCAAACGGCGTTAGAGGTTTTGACACAAAATGATTTAAAAACATCGCATGATTTATGGCTTTATCAAGCGATTATCGCCTCTTTGAAAGCGGGATTTATCCAAAACGCGTTAGAATTACACAAATCGTTACATGCGCCACTTTATAAAACATTAGCCGCAATTCTTATTGCCGACTATTCGCCAACCGTTGCAAATGAGTTGTTAGTAAGCAGTGAACAATTTTTAAATGGACAAGCGACTTCGACAGAAAAAATCATCATTGGCAGCCGTTTAGTCGAACATTATGGCAGATTAAAAAATACGCTAAAAACAGAAGCGTTAATGGCACAAGTGAAAAATATTTTGGACACGCTGTCGCCGTCGCCTGAAAAAGATACGCTCTTGCATATTGTGATAATGCAATATTCGCGCGGTTTTCAAAATCAAGTGGCAAATGATTTATTAACGGCCATTCAATCGTCAGCACTTAAAACACGTTTAAATGTTGAAATGAACCAGCTTGCCGATGTTGGCAAATTATTAAAATGAGATTTTTATGAGAAAAAATAAATTGTTAATGGGGTTATTGATGGGCATTTGTTTTTATGCCCATGCCGATGAAGCGACGAAAAATGCGTATATGATTGAAAAATTTGATCACAACGGTGATCGGGTTGTCACGCAAGAAGAATTTTTAGAATCTGCCGCACAACGCTTTAAAACAATGGATGTTGACGGCGATCACGCCATTGAGCAAACAGAATTTTTACAACGTTATGCCGAACATTCACATCCGACAACAACAGATTCTGGTGCAGAAGTGGGACAGCGCGTTTTTGACAAATTAGACGAAAATCACGACGCCAAAATTAGCGAGCAAGAATACAATCAATCCCGTTTGAAATGGTTTACAGAAGCAGACAAAGATAACGACCAAAAGATTGAATTGGGAAAATAAAATCAGAAAATGGCGGGCAATTAACGGGAGAAATATTTTTTATGCGTCACGACCCGCGAAAAAGATATTCATCCCGTCTGCTATGTAGCAGTCTAATCCCCCATCATTTAAACAACATAAAATCAGAAATTAAAAAATACCGACCCCATAATCAGATGGTGCATGGTGTTATTTGTATGCGTGGCATCGTCTAAATATTGATTAAGATAGCCCGCTTCAGTGCGAATATTTTTATTAAACGTCCAACCTAAACCCGCAAAAATACGATTTTGGTCAAACCCTGATTTACCGCCATAAGGAGTTGTGTTAGCTCGAATAAAAAATTCATCCCAAGTAATCAAACTTAAACGTGGTTCAATATCTAACGGGTGCATAAAGCGAATCATTTGACGAGGACGTACACGCACTTCATCTCCCAAAATGAAATTGCTTTCAATCATCGTTCTGAAGGTAAACGTGCCAATATCCGTGGGTAAAACATAACGAAATGCAGGCCACACGTCTTGTTGAGAAATGTAATTTTTCCCAACATTATGTGTTGGAATCCAAGAATAACCTGCCCAAATGGTCGCTCTATCACTTAATGAATAACCTATCGCCGCACGCGCCATGCCTTGATACCAATTATTCCAATTATTATCAAAACGGGTTTGCCCTTCGAGCCAAATACGTTCTTTTTCCAAACTGGGGTCAAGCACTTTCAAACTGCCTTCACCGACAGCTTGCACCCAACTTCCCGCGTCTTGAAGTAAATCATCGGCAATACTTGGCGAAGCAACACCGATAGAACTTAAAATCGTTGCCGTGATTGCTAACGTTCTTATTTTGTTACTCATCTTTCTTCCTTAATTAACGCCAATAAACTTTTCAATAAAACCAGTGGTGTGGGAGGACATCCCGCAATGGTCATATCAACCGGAATGACATTACTTACCGCGCCACAACTCGCATACGACATACCAAATTCACCACCACAGGCCGCACAATCGCCCATGGCAATTACCCATTTTGGATTAGGTGTCGCATCGTAAGTGCGCAATAACGCTGTTTGCATGTGCCGCGAAACAACACCTGTAACCAATAAAACATCGGCGTGACGAGGTGATGCTACAAAATGAATCCCGAAACGTTCCACGTCATAAAATGGGTTACTCAGCGCATGAATTTCTAATTCGCAACCGTTGCAAGACCCCGCATCCACTTGGCGAATGGCTAAACTGCCTGAAAAACGGTGGTCGATATGGCGTTTGATTTC
>DALYHZ010000149.1:0-6574 GCA_031970635.1 Methylococcaceae bacterium
GGTGGCTCGTTCATTTGTCCGTAAACCAACGATACTTTGTCAATAACGTTTGAATCGGTCATTTCGTGATAGAAATCGTTACCTTCACGAGTACGTTCACCCACGCCCGCAAATACAGAATAACCACTGTGTTCGATAGCAATGTTACGGATCAATTCCATCATGTTAACGGTTTTGCCCACACCCGCGCCGCCGAATAAACCAACTTTACCACCTTTTGCGAATGGACAAACCAAGTCAATAACTTTAATACCCGTTTCTAACAATTCATTGCTTGCTGCTTGCTCGGCGTAGCTTGGTGCTTCACGGTGAATTGCCCATTTAGCTTGTTCACCGATTGGACCTTTTTCGTCAATCGGATCGCCAAGAACGTTCATAATACGTCCCAACGTTTCTTTACCAACTGGCACAGAAATCGGTGCTTTTGTATTTGTTACGTCTAAACCGCGACTTAAACCATCGGTTGTACCCATGGCAATCGCACGAGCAACACCGTCACCTAATTGTTGTTGTACTTCTAAAATTAAACCTTTACCTTCAACAACCAAGGCATCATAAACTTTCGGCAGTTCGTCGCGTGGAAATTCCACGTCCACGACCGCACCAATAATTTGAACAATTTTACCGCTCATAAAAATTCGTCCTCGAAACACCCCTGCATCAATAGCATTGACGCAGGGAAAATTATTTTTGTAAAAATCTCAAAGTAGCCCAAGGATCTGGGCGCATCACGCAACTCTTCTTGTGCTTAAACAGCAGCTGCCCCAGCGACAATTTCTGAAATTTCTTGAGTAATAGCGGCTTGTCTAGCTTTGTTGTAAATCAGTTGTAACTCTTTAATCAAATTACCCGCATTGTCCGACGCACTTTTCATCGCAACCATTCGAGCCGCTTGTTCACAAGCATTGTTTTCAACTAAACCTTGATAAACAATCGACTCAACGTAACGCATCAACAAGTGGTCTAACACTTCTTTAGCATCTGGTTCGTAAATGTAATCCCAATGGCGATTGCTCAATTGTTCATCCAATTCATTGGCAACAATGGGTAATAATTGCTCAATGGTTGGACGTTGCGTCATGGTATTTACGAATTCATTGCTGACCACATACAGTTCATCAATTTGACCTGCATGATACGCATCAAGCATGATTTTGATAATACCAATAATGTCTTGTAAATGCGGCGTATCACCCAATTTTGCAACATGCCCGATAACATTTGCTTTTAAATTGCTAAACAATCCGTAGGCTTTTGTTCCAACTGTACAAACATCTATTTCAATGCCTGCTTTGTCCCATTGCTCCAATTGCAACAACAATTTTCTAAACAAATTGGAATTCAAGCCACCGCATAAACCGCGATCCGAACTGATAACAATGACACCGACACGTTTTACATCGCGTTTAACTAAAAATGAATGTTTGTACTCGGGATTAGCATGAGCAAGATGTTTGATAATCTTGCCAATTTTGTCCGAATACGGGCGAGTCGCCAACATTCTTTCTTTTGTTTTACGCATCTTACTTGCCGCGACCATTTCCATAGCGCGAGTGATCTTTTGAGTATTCTTAATACTGCCGATCTTTGTGCGTATTTCTTTACCAACAGCCATAAGAAGACCTTTTTACCAACTGTGAGTTTTTACAAACGTTTCAATGGCTGAACGAATGCCCGTGCTAATATCATTATTGAAATCACCCGTTGCATTGATGTTAGCCATCAATTCAGCGTGTTCTGATTTCAGATAAGATTGCAATGCTGCTTCAAAATCTAAAACTTTATTGACTTCAACGCTGTCAAGGAAACCTTCGTTTGCGGCAAACAAAGAAACTGCCATTTGCGCAACAGACATTGGCGAATATTGACTTTGTTTCATCAATTCCGTAACACGTTGACCACGTTCAATTTGTTTGCGTGTGCTTTCATCTAAATCAGAAGCAAACTGAGCAAATGCCGCTAATTCACGATATTGCGCTAAATCCAAACGTGTACCACCGCCCAACTTTTTGATAATTTTCGTTTGCGCTGCACCGCCTACCCGTGAAACAGATAAGCCAGCGTTTACCGCAGGACGAATACCTGAATTGAATAAGTTACTTTCTAAGAAGATTTGTCCATCCGTAATCGAAATTACGTTTGTTGGTACGAAAGCCGAAACGTCACCACCTTGCGTTTCAATAATCGGCAATGCCGTTAAAGAACCTGTTTGACCTTTTACTTTACCACCGGTGAGTTTTTCAACTTCGTCGGCATTGATACGCGCCGCACGGTCCAATAAACGAGAATGCAAATAGAAAACGTCGCCAGGATATGCTTCACGACCTGGTGGACGACGTAACAATAATGACACTTGACGATACGCCCACGCTTGTTTGGTTAAATCGTCATAAATGATTAACGCGTCTTCACCTTTATCGCGGAAGTATTCGCCCATTGTGCAACCGGTATACGGTGCAATGAACTGCAATGCCGCTGATTCAGAAGCCGATGCCACCACGATGATGGTGTGAGCCAATGCGTCATGCTCTTCCAATTTGCGAACAACGTTAGCAATTGACGAACGTTTTTGACCAATCGCGACATAAATACATTTAATGCCTGTACCTTTTTGGTTAATAATCGCGTCGACAGCAATAGCTGTTTTACCTGTTTGACGGTCGCCGATAATCAACTCACGTTGACCACGACCGACTGGAATCATCGCGTCAATCGATTTCAAACCCAATTGAACCGGCTCATCAACGGATTGACGGGCAATAACGCCTGGTGCAATTTTTTCAATTGGTGAAAATTCAGTTGTATCAATCGCGCCTTTACTGTCAATTGGATTACCTAACGCATCCACAACACGACCTAATAAGGCTTCACCGACAGGCACTTCTAAAATTTTACCTGTGCATTTGACCGTATCACCTTCAGAAATATGTTGGTAGTTGCCTAATACCACAGCACCAACCGAATCTCTTTCCAAATTAAGGGCCATACCAAAGGTATTATTTGTGAACTCTAACATTTCACCTTGCATCGCTTGGGAAAGTCCGTGAATTCTCACGATCCCGTCAGTTACACTGACCACGGTGCCTTCGGTGTGTACTTGCGTACTCAAATCGAAGTTTTCGATCTTCTTTTTAATCAGATCACTGATTTCAGATGGATTTAATTGCATGTGCTTTTCTCGCTCTAAATTTAGAGTCTTTGTGCTAATTGTTGAAGCTGACCTCTAACCGAACCGTCAATCACCTGATCACCTGCTCGCACTAGAACGCCACCAATAAGTGACGAATCAACCGCTATTTTCATATTGATTTTTTTACCAAAAACCTTTTCAAGTGTCGCATTGAAACTTTGTTTAGCTTCTTTGGTAAAAGCAAAAGCCGTTGTGACATCAACATCAATAGAGCCTTCATCTTCAGCTTTATAGGTCTCGAATATTTCGGCAATTGCCGCAATCAAACTCAAGCGATTATTTTCAATCAGTAGCTTTAAGAAATTACTGCCTTCTTGATCAAGCTGACCTTCGCAAATATCTAGCAACAGTGTTGATAACTCAGATTTACCAATTTTAGGGTTATCAATCACCCCTGAAATCGATTTATCCGTCAACACAGCGGCTAAAAAAGCTAAATTTTTTGACCACGTTTTAGCAGAATTTGTTTCCTTCGCTCGCTTAAAAATCGCTACAGCGTAAGGTCTTGCCAATGTTGCTAGTTCGCTCATTATGCTTAACCTAATTGACTAGAGACTTTATTGAGAATGTCTTGATGTTTGGCTTTGTCAATTTCTGCGCCAAGAATTTGCTGCGCGGCAGATAATGCCAACGTGGTAATTTCTTTACGCAAATTTTCTTTTGCCTGTTGCAATTCTTGATCAATCTGCCCTTTTGCCGCGAGAATTAAACGTTCACCTTCTTGTTTGGCGATGTGTTTTGATTCTTCTACGATTTCGTTGGCACGTTTTTGAGCAAGCGTCACAATTTCCGAAGACTGTTCTTTGGCTTCTTTTAGAACAAGTACGGCTTTCTTTTCAGCCATAATAATTTGTTCTTGACCTTTTTCGGCTGCCGCTAAACCATCAGCAATCTTCTTTTTACGTTCTTCTAAAGAGTCAAATAACGGCGGCCAAATGTACTTCATGGTAAACCATACCAAAAGTGCAAAGGTAATCATTTGCCCAATCAGAGTAGCATTGATACTCACGATGCGTTCCTCTTGTTGCGATTAAAATGAAACAGCGTATTAACCAGCTGCCGACTGAACTGCTGATAAGAATGGATTTGCGAAAGTGAAGAATAAAGCCAAACCAACGCCAATCATTGTTACCGCGTCCAATAAGCCCGCAACAACGAACATTTTTACTTGTAACATAGGAACCATTTCAGGTTGACGCGCTGCGCCTTCCAAAAATTTGCCACCTAATAAACCGAAACCAATAGCTGTTCCTAATGCGCCTAAACCTAAAACTAAACCTACCGCGATTGCAGTCATACCCTGCACGTCAGCAATCAATTTTGCGAGTTCCATAATACCTCCAACGTATTGTTAAAATAAAAAATGAGAAAATTTTAGTGATCTTCGTGCGCCATGCTCAAGTATACAATTGTAAGTACCATGAAAATGAACGCTTGAAGGGTAATAATCAGAATGTGGAAAACTGCCCAAGGGAAACTCAACAATGGTTGAATATACCAAGGCAATAACGCAATCAAAATAAAGATCAATTCGCCTGCATATAAGTTACCGAATAACCGTAATGCTAATGAAATCGGTTTTGCAACTTCTTCAACCACTTTCAAAAGTAAATTAAATGGTGTCAACCATGGTCCAAAAGGTTGAAACATCAATTCTTTTGCAAAGCCGATGGGACCTTTGATTTTAATGCTGTAAAAAATGATTAAGCAAAAAACAGAAATTGACATCGCAAATGTTGCATTTAAGTCGGTACTTGGCACAACGCGCAAATACTCAATGCCCATCAATCCCGCGATGCCGGGCAAAATATCAACTGGGAACATGTCCATAAAGTTCCACAAGAAAACCCAGCAAAAAATCGTTAATGCTAACGGTGCAATCAACTTGCTGTGACCATGAAAACTGTCTTTTACTTGCGTATCGACAAATTCAATTAACATTTCAGCAAAGTTTTGCACTAATCCTGGCACACCAGCAGTTGCTTTTTCAGCGGCATTTTTAAAAAACCAAATGAATACACCACCTAACAACGCTGAGAAAAACAAGGTATCAAGATGCAAACTCCAAAAACCTTCACCAACACGTAATGATGTTAAATGGTGAATAATATAGCCAGTTGCACCTTCGGCGTGAGCTTCAGTAGCCATCGTTCCTCTCTATTTGACTTTCTAATCTTGAAATTTAACGCATCAATAATGCGAACCAAAAAACTGATAACGTGCTGATATAACAAGTTAACAGCGGTAACAATTTTACGTTTGGAATTCTAAATACCAGCAAAAAAAACAATGCCGTTAAAACTAATTTAATCGACTCACTGGTATAAAAAGAATTTATGAATTTTTTTGCTTCTAATTTCGCGGCTTGATTTATACGAACCCCCAAATAAGCATTGGGCAAAAAAGCAATCAAACCACCTAAAAACGCAAACCCACCCGAAATAACATCTAATGCCAATGAAAAACCAAGGCTGACTGCAAAAACAATTAAAATTTGACATTTCAAAATTCTAATTATTGGTGACGCATTAGCAGTCATTTGTGAATTTTAAGGGGCTAAACATGGAGGCGATTATATAGAGCGAGCTAAGTTAAATCAAGGTGGATTCGAGATTCATTTCGTTTTTCATTGAGGCATTTTGCTCAAAATACCTTCCAATTCATTTTGTGTCGAATAGTGAATAATCAGCTTTCCCCTACCATTTTCTTTGTTTTCGACTTGAACACGTGTTCCCAACTTTTCACTTAATTTATTTTGCAAAGATAAAATATCCGCACCAATTATAGGGATTTTATTTTCAACTTGCGGCGGTTGTTGCAGATCTTTAACTAATTTCTCAGTCAATCGAACCGACAAATTTTGATTGATAATTTTTCGTGCCGCCTCAATTTGTTGTTCAATATTTAAAGTAAGCAACGCCCGCGCATGTCCCATCTCAAGTAACTTATTAACTAACATTTTTTTTACTTCTGGTGCGAGTTCGAGCAAGCGCAATAAATTTGCCACATTAGAACGTGATTTTCCTACCGCATCGGCAACTTGTTGTTGTGTCATTTCAAATTCTATTAGCAAACGTTGCAAGGCTTCTGCTTCCTCGAGAACATTCAAATCTTCGCGTTGAATATTTTCAATTAACGCAATTGCCATCGCAGTTCGATCATCAATTTCTTTAATAATTACGGGAACTTCTTGTAAACCAGCAAGTTGTGCGGCTCGCCAACGACGCTCACCTGCAATAATTTCATAACGTTCTGCTGAAATATGACGCACAACAATTGGCTGCACAATACCTTGCATCGCAATTGAATTCGCTAAATCTTGCAATTTTTCAGGATTGATGTCTTTGCGTGGTTGATATTTCCCTCGTTGTAATAATTCAACAG
>DALYHZ010000150.1:0-6545 GCA_031970635.1 Methylococcaceae bacterium
AAATTTTTAATAATCCTGACATTGATTATTACATTATTGATGTTTCATCAAAATTCGCAATGCGCTTTCTTTGATTTCTAAAAAACGCCCGCCTTGTCGTTTTGAAATGCGATTTAAAAGCGCGATTGATAATTCGGGAATATCTTCGATTCGCTCACGCAACGGCGGAATGTGAATCGGCATGACGTTTAAACGGTAATACAAATCTTCTCGGAATGTGCCGTCAGCCACATCTTGTTCTAAATTGCGATTTGTTGCCGCGATAATGCGAACATTCACTTTTAATGTTCTATCACCACCAACCCGTTCAAATTCACCTTCTTGCAAAACGCGCAAGAGTTTGGCTTGAAACGAAGCGGAAATTTCGCCAATTTCATCTAAAAATAATGTGCCGTTGTCCGCGAGTTCAAAACGTCCTTTGCGTTGTCCAATCGCGCCACTGAACGCGCCTTTTTCATGTCCGAACAATTCAGATTCGAGCAAGGTATCAGGTAATGCGGCGCAATTGAGTTTTAAAAACGCACCATTTGCGCATGCCGAATTAAAATGAATCGCGCTGGCAACGACTTCTTTACCTGTTCCTGATTCACCACGAATTAAAACCGTCGTGTCCCATTTTGCGACTTGGCGAATAATGTCGAACACTTTGAGCATCGGTTCAGAATGTCCGATGATGTTTTCAAATTTATAATTTTTAACCAGCGTTTGTTTTAAATAATCGCGTTCTGTGGCAAGTTCATGTTGTTTGCGTTCCATGATTTGCAACATGTTGACGCTGTGTGCGATGAGATTCGCCACCATTTCCATAAAACGAGCGCGTTCACCCAAAAAATCCGCGCTACTCGGTTGTGCGGCAAGCACGCCAACGATTTCACCTTGTTCAACCAAAAGTGGCGAACCGATAAACGGCAAATCAGGATTATAAACACCGAGCCGACTTAAAAAACGCGGTTCGTCGGCAATGCGTTCCACCACAATCGTACTGCCTGCATCGAGAATTGCGCCAACTAAACCTTCGCCCACTTGATAACGCACATTTCGGTTAATACCATCGCCATAAACTTCGCAAAGGCTCATGCCTTCATCGTCACGCAAGGTAATCATGCCGAAATATAAATTCGTGCGTTTGTGCAGAATTTCTAAAATGCCACGCAGTTTTTCACGCAAATCGTGTGTGCTGTTTAATAATTGGCTGACTAAATATAAGGTGTCTAATTCTGATTCCACCAACAAATAACGGTCATTCATCATGTCGCCTCTCATTTTTTCGGGCAAATCGGAAAACGTAAATTAAAACAACAGCCATTTGTGTAATTCGAGTCAATTTCTATCATGCCATCGTGTTGATTCACAATTTCTCGTGCCATCACAAGTCCCATTCCTGCTTGAAAACCGCCTGCGGTTTGTGTTGTAAAAAACGGTTCAAAAACTTTACTGCGTTGATTCACGGGAATCCCTGAACCTGTATCCGCAATCGTCACGCAAACCCAATCGTTTTCTACCGACGTACCAATTTTAATAATGCGTTCTCGGCTACCTGCCCGATTCATCGCATCGACTGCGTTATCAATTAACTGTTTAAAGAGCATTCGCAATTTGTTATCCGAACCTAAAATGGAAGGCAAGATGGGATTGGGCATCCAATCCACGATCACGCCATTTGCTAAAAATTTATTACTAAACAATCGAATCACCTGATGTAAAAGTTGATTCAAATTCACGGGCATCACAGCCGATTCAGGAATTTCAGGAATGCAACGTTGCAACGTATTCAACGCTTCTTCGCCCATGTGTTGTACTTGCGTAAGAAGCATTTTTAACGGTACGTTTTGACTATCATTGCGTTGCGTCATGATTTGCACGGCGGCATTCACTTGATTGAGCGGCAAACGAATCTGGTGCATCGCACCGAGCAAGGTTTCTCGAATACTGCGAATGTGTTCTTCTTCTGCCATCATGTTTTGCAACGTTTGCAGTTGCAGTTTTTCTTGTTGCTGACGTTGAAACGTTACGTCACAAATGCTCAACAACAAATAATCTTTTGATTGTCTAAAAAAGAAATTATCAGCTTCGGTATTTTCTTCGCTAAACCAATTCCCCGAACACGAAAACCAACGTGTGCCGCGTTGTCCCACGCCTTCAACACGAATTTCATGATTGCTAAATCCGTGTGTTCGCAATGTTGAATCTGCCCACAAATCCCCGAATTCTTGTTGCAAGGCGTTGACGAAAAATAACGCGGGTTCATCGTGGCGAAGATCCGAAATGAGCGTTTGATACATTTGATTGTCGAGAATAATGCGGTAAGTGCTATCCAACACCACCATCGCCACAGGCGAAGCGTTAATCACCGATTCAATCAATTTTTTTTGATTACTCAGTTGTTGTTCAGCTTGGTGCGTGTTTGTCACATCGCGGTGCATTCCAATGAAATGACTCACTTCACCTTGTTTATCTAGCATCGGCGCAATCGTGACTTCGGCAAGATAACGTTGACCTTGTTTTGTGCGATTCACCAAATGTCCACGCCAAATTTGTTTGCCTGAAATGGTTTGCCACAGGTTTTGATAAATCTCTGCGGGTGTGCATTTATCAGATAATTTCGATTCGTTTTGTCCAAAAATCTCTGTTTCAGTGTACCCCGTCACATCTGTAAATGCCGCGTTAATATACAAAATGTTCGCTTTTTTATCGGTGATTGAAATCGCAATCGGCGTTTGTTCAACCGCTTTCACAAACAAACAAAGCGGCAAGGAAACCGACATTTTTGACTGTTCAAATGTGGGCGAAATAATCTCAATGACTTCAGCGGTAATTTCGTGTTCTAAGTATGCAGGACTGATTTTCGACATGATTTGATACTCGTGTTGCAACTAGGATTATATGAAGTAATGCAAGTAAAACGCCATATTACCTGATTCTACGCATGACGTTTGATTTCGCACATTCTACGCGAAAAAATTTTGTAGCATTTCCTACAATTGTCTTAACTCACACAGAGAAAAATCTCGCATTTTCATTGCAAGTCCTCTAAATTCAAGGTGTTCAAGCTCTCTATTTTCCTTGGCACAGTTGGTGCAAAAGTAGAACTATACAAAACAGGTGTGAAAGTCATGAGCGAATATCTCTTACTCATTTTAGGTACGGCATTAGTCAATAACGTCGTCTTAGTTAAGTTTCTTGGATTATGTCCGTTTATGGGCGTGTCGAACAAACTCGATACCGCTTTAGGTATGGGCATGGCGACCACTTTCGTTTTGACTTTAGCATCGGCGGCAAGTTGGGTGTTAGAACATCGACTATTGATTCCGTTCGATATTGGTTTTTTACGGGTACTCGGTTTTATTTTGGTAATTGCCGCCGTGGTGCAATTTACCGAAATGGTGATTCACAAAACCAGCCCCGTTTTATATCAAGTGTTGGGAATTTTCTTGCCGTTGATTACCACAAATTGCGCGGTGTTAGGCGTTGCGTTACTTAACATTCAAGAACAATACAATTTCATTCAAAGTTTATTATTTGGTTTTGGTGCAGCATTAGGTTTTACGTTGGTGATGGTACTCTTCGCGGGTTTGCGTGAACGCTTGGCGTTAATGTCAGTACCCGCGCTTTTTTCGGGAACACCGATTGCCTTTATCACAGCGGGAATCTTATCACTTGCCTTTATGGGCTTTGCTGGACTGCCAACCAAATGAATCATAAATCCTAAGAGGCGCGGTCATGTACGTTTTTTCTGCGATTATTATCTTAACGTTATTAGGATTAGCCTTAGGCTTGAGCTTAGGGATTGCCGCGAAATATCTCAAAGTTGAATCCGACCCACTTGTTGAACGTGTTGAAGCCTTAATGCCAGGTTCGCAATGTGGACAATGCGGTTTTCCTGGTTGCAGACCTGCCGCCGAAGCCGTTGTTGCTGGCACAGCTCCTGTCACACTTTGCCCTCCAGGTGGCAGTGCGTTAGTGGAACAACTTGCCAAATTACTCGGTGTTGATGTTGATTTGAGCCAAACACAAGACGTTGAACCGATGGTCGCGCGAGTCAGTGAAGATACTTGCACAGGTTGTACACGTTGTTTCAAAGTTTGCCCAACTGATGCAATCGTCGGTGCGCCAAAACAAATTCATGCGGTCATTGCTGATTCATGTATTGGTTGTGAGAAATGTGTCGCAGTTTGTCCTACTGAATGCTTGCAAATGCACCCAATTGAAGTCACGTTGCGTGATTGGCGTTGGCATAAACCTCAACTTGTGACGGCTTAGGAGAAATGACCATGTTTGCTTTTCTTGAAAATCCTAAGTTTCGCGGTGGAATTCATGCTGAAGAACATAAAGCCGAAACGTGTGACAAACCGATTGCCACCGATTTGCCTCTGCCGAAAAGGCTTTATATTCCCGTGCAACAACACGTTGGAAAACCTGCCGAACCAATTGTAAAAGTCGGTGAACACGTTTTAAAAGGGCAATTGCTCGCCTACAGTCAAGGCACAATTTCCGCACCAGTTCATGCGCCGAGTTCAGGGGTGATTTTTGACGTGCAAGATTTGCCTGCGCCACATCCTTCTGCGTTGCCGATTCGCACGATTGTGATTGAAACCGACGGTGAGGAAAAATGGTGCAAATACGCTGTGCCTGAAAATCCGTTTGAACTTGATGCTGAAGAAATTTGTTTAAGAGTCGGCGGTGCGGGTGTTGTCGGTTTAGGCGGTGCAGTATTTCCATCGGCGGTAAAACTCAATTTAGGTCGCAAAAATCAAATTCACACTTTACTGATTAACGCGGGTGAATGCGAACCGTATTTAACCTGCGACGATTTGTTGATGCAAGAACGCGCGGTTGAAATTGTGAGCGGCATTCGTTTGATGTTGCGCGGGATGAATGCACCGAAAGCGATTGTCGGCATTGAAGACAATAAACCTAACGCTTTTAAAGCGATGCAAGCCGCCAGCGCAGAATTTGACCAAATCAGCGTGGTGCAAGTTCCTACCCGTTATCCAATGGGTTGGGACAGACAAATGTTGCGTTATTTAACAGGTAACGAAATTCCCGCCGACGGCAGAGCAACCGATATTGGCGTTGTAATTCACAACGTCGCCACAGCTTATGCGGTGTATCAAGCGGTTTGTTTATCGAAACCATTGATTAGTCGTGTGGTCACTGTGTCAGGTGGCGCAGTTTCTAAACCACAAAATGTAGAAGTTCCCATCGGCACGTTAATGTCAGAAGTTTTAGCGTTTTGTGGCGTTGAAAACGAAAAACTTGCCCGTTTAGTAATGGGCGGTCCGATGATGGGCGAAGTATTGCCACATGCTGATGTTCCCGTTGTCAAAGCGACCAGCGGCATTTTGGGTTTATCACAAGAAGACATTTTTGAACCCGAAGTAAAACCGTGCATTCGCTGTTCAAGTTGCGTCACCGCTTGCCCTGTTGGATTGTTACCGCTCGAAATGGCAAGTCGCATCAAAGCCAACAAACTCGATGCCGCTGTGGATTTAGGTTTGAAAGATTGTATTAGTTGCGGCAGTTGCTCTTATGTTTGCCCGTCAAATATCCCGCTGGTGCATTATTTCAAATTTGCGTCAGGCGAATTATTCAGTCGTCAACAACGTGAACACAAAGCCGAACAAACCAAACGTCTCGCCGAAGAACGTATTAAACGCATGGAAAAAATTAAAGCGCAAGCCGATGAAGATGCTCGGCGAGCAATGGAAATGCGTGCGGCACGTCAAGCCGCCGAAGCCAAAGCGCAGGAGGAAACCGCATGAACATAAAACCGATTAGTTCCCCTCACGTCAGTTCAGCGCGGCGCGTTGATGACATCATGCAAAAAGTGATTCTCGCGCTGTTGCCAGCGTTGGGATTTGGGATATTTCTGTTTGGTTGGTCAGCGTTATTTTTGACGATGGTCACGGTTTTATCGGCTTTATTTTTTGAAGCAGTTTGTTTGAAACTCAAAGGCAGCACGGTTGAATCGTATTTGCGTGATGGTTCAGCGATTGTAACAGGGTTATTGGTGGCGATGACGTTGCCACCGTATGCACCGTGGTGGATTGGTGTGGTTGGTTCGGCACTGGCGATTATTTTAGGCAAACACGTCTACGGCGGTTTAGGTCAAAACTTATTTAATCCTGCGATGTTGGCGCGTGTGGCATTGCTGATTTCATTTCCGATTGAAATGACCACATGGGTGAATGTGTCGCCGTTTTTCACAGGGCTGGATATTTTAGAAGGTTTCAAAATCACCTTTTCAAGTGCAGAAATCAGCGACGCGATTACAGGCGCGACCACGTTAGGTTTTGTGAAAACAGGTTTTTCGCAAGCACAACTTTTGCCCGATTTACTCAGCGATTATTCAGGTTTTCTAGCTTTCATTGGTTGGGAACGCGGCAGTTTAGGTGAAACCTCAACAGTGCTAATTCTGCTCGGCGGACTTTGGTTAATGCGTCAAGGTGTTATCCAATGGTTTATTCCTGTTTCGTTGCTCGCATCCGTCACGTTACTTTCAACCATTTTTAATCTTGTCGATAGTTCGCATTATTTAAGCGCGT
>DALYHZ010000151.1:0-2257 GCA_031970635.1 Methylococcaceae bacterium
TTCAGAATTACACACGCCACCTTCAATTAAACCAATGTCACAATCAGGACTGCAATGTTCAATATCGGTCAGCGGCGAGCGGTCAAATTGAACATGTTCAACGAGTTCTGCCAAACGTTCGTCCATATCCAAAAACGACATGTGGCAACCAAAACAACCCGCAAGTGAAACGGTTGCAACTTTTACTTTTTTATTCGTCATGACTTGCTCCTTCTGCGGCTAACGCGACGGTGTCGATGTGTGCGTGGTCAAAAATACGTTGTCCAATTGGCACTTTATAACCTGTGCGTTTAATTAAAATCGCACCAGTCGGACAAATATGCGCCGCACAATCGTTCACATCTAAATCTGAATCTTTGAGTAAACCGCTTTCAGAATTGACAATTAAGCGTTTTTCAAGTCCACGACCGCTAATGGCAAACACATTTTTACCATCTTCTTGCTGACTTGCGCGAACACACAGTGTGCAGAAAATACAGCGATTGTGGTCAATCATCACGTCAGGATGCGAGGCATCGACTTCGCGGTTTTCAAAGAAATGCGGAAAATGATTGTCGGTCATGCCCAAATGATAAGCGACGGCTTGCAAGTTGCAATTGCCTGTTTTTTCACACGATGGGCAGAAATGATTACCTTCGACGAAAAGCATTTGGGTGATTTTTTCGCGGTCATCGTTGAGTTCTTCTGAAATGTTGGTGATATTTTGACCTTCTGACGCTGGGAAAGTACACGCCGAGCAATTACGTCCATTGACTTTCACCGTACACAATTTGCAACTGCCGTGCGGCGTTAATTTTGGATTGTGGCACAAATGCGGAATATAAACGCCTGCCGCTGTTGCCGCTTGGATGATGGTTTGCCCGTCTTCAAACGGAATCACTTTTCCATCGATAACGATTGTTTTACTCATAATTTTAGTCCTCCACTTGCGCCAAATGGGCGTGTGCGTCATCACGATGCGCCATACGTCGTGCGGTTTCGAGTGATTTATCCAAATCAAAACCTGGTTCATAACTGATTTTTTTCAACATACTTTGATACAGCTCAGGATAACGCTCAAGTGTTGTCAAAACGGGATTTGCCGCAGTTTGACCTAAACCGCAATGGCTGTAATTTTTGATGATTTGGCAAAGTTCCTCGAGCGCGACAATATCGCCTGCACTGCCGTGACCTTCGACAATTTTATCAACTTGTTTTTTCAGCAACGACGTTCCAACGCGGCAAGGTGTGCAGAATCCGCAACTTTCGTGCGCGAAGAAATGACTAAAATTGTGAACGATGTCTAAAATGTTTCGTGAGTTGTTGAACACAATAAACGAACCGCCTGTGGCTAAATCTTCAAAAGCGATTTTACGTTCGAGTTCTTCATTTGTGATAAATGTTCCTGAAGGTCCACCGACTTGAACGCCTAAAACATCCGTCGCGCCACAATCGTTCAAAATGGTTTGAATCGTTGTGCCAAATGGATATTCGTAAATCCCTGCTTTTGCACAATCGCCGCTGATACTTAGAATTTTCGTACCTTTTGATTTGGCTGTACCAAGATTTGCGAACCACTCACCGCCGTGAATTGCGATATTTGCCGCCGCTAAAAACGTTTCGACGTTATTCACAGACGTTGGTTTGCCTAAATAACCGCTAGTGACAGGATATGGCGGACGATTGCGGGGAATACCTGCTTTGCCTTCGAGTGATTCGATTAACGCCGATTCTTCGCCGCAAATATACGCGCCTGCGCCAAGGCAAATTTCGATGTCGAAATCGAAGCCTTTTTGCAAAATGTTTTTGCCCAACAAATTAGCGTCGCGTCGTGCTTTTAAAATACCTTCGAGTTTTTCATAAAGATGCAGATATTCACCGCGTAAATAAATGAACCCTTGCGTTGCGCCCACAATTGCTGCCGCAACCGTCATGCCTTCAAAAACTGAATCAGCGTAAGAATTCAAAAGTACCCGGTCTTTGAATGTTCCAGGTTCACCTTCGTCAGCGTTGCAAACGATGTAACGTTGTTTTTGTTGATGTGCGCTAACGTCGCAAATGCCTTCATCTTCGCTACAAAATTTCCATTTCCACGCTGTCGTATAACCTGCGCCGCCGCGTCCACGCAAACCTGATTTTTCCACTTCATCAAGCGTTGCTTTTAAACCGCGTGCAAAGGTGGCGTTAATCGCTTCGCCGTGTGTTGGTTTTTGATTTAGTAGCAAATCAGGTTTGATAATGTTGTCTTGAACGTCGAATAAATCTCGTGACCATTGTT
>DALYHZ010000151.1:2308-6478 GCA_031970635.1 Methylococcaceae bacterium
CGATGCGTGATTTCGTTAATTTCGTAATCGCGTAACCGTTCACAAGACTTGCAAGTGATTGGTCGCACATACCTGTGCAAGAGGTGTTGTTCAAACTCACTACGCCATCGGCACGAACTTCGCCAATTTCTACGCCCAATTTTTCAGCGAAATATTGGATGAGTTCTTCTTGTCCGACCATTAAATCCGTAATCGAGCTACTGATTAAAATGTCATATTTACCACGCGGCGTAAGATGAAAAAAACTGTAAAACTCCACTACGTTGCGAATCTGCGTACGCGGAATATTTAATAAATCTGCTAATTGTTCAATCGCACCGGCTGAAATATAAAGATAACGTGCTTGAATGGCGCGTAATATTTTTAATAATCGCGTCGATTTAAACTCATTTTCTTGGGCGAGTTGTTCAATAAATTGTTTCATAAATTGTCTCCCATTTTTATTGGCGCAAGTCTTTAATTACTCTGACTAACTCACTGTTTGATGGCACAGCTTCGACACTAAAGCCAAGTTTTTTCACCATTTCGAGCATTGGTGCATTTGCGCTTAATACTTCGGCTTCAAAAAATAACATGCCTTTGTCTTTGGCCGTTTGCATCAATGTTTTCATCAATTTCGAGCCAATACCTAAACGTTGGCAATCGTCAGCAACCACCAATGCAAACTCTACCGAATGCCCATCTGGATTGACCATGTAACGACCTACACCTAATTCGTTTGGCAAATTTGGATCGTCCGTTACCGCCACAAACGCCATTTCACGGTCATAATCGATTTGGGTAAAACGCACTAACATTTCCGGTGTCAATTCTTGCAAAGCGCGGTGATAACGGAAATATTTTGTTTTTTCTGATAACCGTCCCACAAAGTCCGTTTCCATTTTCGCGTCTTCTGGACGAATAGGGCGAATCGTAATATTCATGCCATTTGGCGTTAAATAACGTTGCGAAAGTTCATGCGGATAGGGATGAATTGCCATGTGTGCGTAACGGCTGAGTTGATGCGAAGTCTGCGCTTTAATTCGCGCATCGACAGCAATTGCCCCGTGTGCGTCAACAATTAACGGGTTAATGTCGAGTTCTAAAATTTCTGGCAATTCGCTAACCATTTCAGAAATATTCAACAATACGTCAATCACCGCTTGTTTATTCGCAGGCGGTAAATCACGGAAGGCTTTTAGGTATTTTGCGGCTTTGGTTTTCGCAATCATCCGTTCAACCATGTATTCATTAAGCGGTGGCAAGGCAACAGCGTTGTCTTTAAGAATTTCCACCATCGTGCCGCCCAAACCAAAGCTAATCGCTGGACCAAAAACAGGGTCTCGCACCACACCAATCATCAATTCACGACCGCTTGCTGATTTAAACATCGGTTCAACCGTCATGCCGACTTCGGTGATTTCAGGGTATTTACTTTTAATGGCATGTTCCATTTCGGTGAAATTACGCGAAATATCTTCGACACTGTTGATATTTAAACGCACGCCACCGATATCGGATTTGTGACTAAATTCAGGCATATTGATTTTTAACACCACTGGGAAACGCAAGGTTTCTGCGGCAATCATCGCGTCTTTTGCACTAGAGACTTTAATTGTTTGATTAACTGGGATATGGAACGCCGCGAGAATGGCTTTCGCTTCTTGAGCTGTTAAAACATCACGCCCTTCAGCAAGGACACGCTCAATAATCAATCGTGCGCCGGCAACGTCTGGCGCGGCGCGTTCATCCGATGGCGAAGGAATTTGTTTAAGTAAAATTTGATTTTGTGCGTAATTGGCTAAAAAGCCAAACGCATCCACGGCAACTTCTGGGGTAGAAAAATGCGCGACATTACTGTTTGCAAAACGTTCGCGTCCTTCTTCGACTTTCGCACCGCCTGTCCATGCGGCTAAAACGGGTTTTTTACTGTGTTTTGCACCTTCGATAACACATTCAGCAATTTCGGTCGGATTGGTCATGGCTTGTGGCGTTAAAATCACCAACACGCCATCAATATTGTCATCTTTTAAACAAACGTCGAGTGACTGTTGGTAACGAATCGCCGTTGCATCGCCCAAAATATCTACGGGATTGGCGTGCGACCAATGTACAGGTAGAACTTCATTTAAGGCGTGCAAACTAGCGTCACTCAGTTCAGCCATTTTAATGCCGACATCTTCAGCTCTATCGGTACTCATTACACCCGGTCCGCCGGCGTTTGTAATAATAGCCAAACGGTCTTTTTTGACTTCGTAATTATTGGCAAGTACGCGAGCGGCAGAAAATAATTCGCTGATACTGTAAACGCGCACCACGCCCGCACGTTCAATTGCCGCATCAAACACGCTATCACCACCAACCATCGCGCCCGTATGTGACATGGCGGCTTTAATTCCCGCTTCATGACGACCGGATTTAATTAAAACAACGGGTTTCAAGCGTGCCGCCGCTTTCAAACCGCTTAAAAAACGTCGCGCATCACGAATGCCTTCAACATACATTAAAATGCCGGTTGTTTTGGTATCGGTTGCTAAATAATCCAACACTTCACCGAAATCGATGTCTGCCGCGCCGCCCATTGATACAACTGTTGAAAAACCGATGTCTTGTGATTTTGCCCAATCTAAAATCGCTGTGCAAACTGCGCCAGATTGTGACAACAACGCTAAATTACCGTCTTGAATGGTGCCATCACCAAACGTGGCATTTAAATAACCGCTCGGACGTGCCACCCCTAAACAATTCGGACCAATAATGCGGATACCGTAACGGTGTGCAATATCTAAAACTTCTTGTTGCAAACGATGTCCTTCGTCGCCCAATTCGCCAAATCCTGCTGTGATAATAATGACGGAATTTACGCCTTTTTCGCCGCATTGACGCATCACGCTTGGCACTGTTGGCGCAGGTGTTGAAATAACAACTAAATCTAAATCTTCGGAAATTGAACTTAAATCCGGATAGGCTTTGAGTCCTAAAATTTGGTCGCGTTTGTTATTAACCGGATATAAGCCGCCTTTGAATTCGGCTTCTTGCATATTGAGTAATAATCGATAACCGACACTTTCAGGGCGTTCTGACGCACCCACGATAGCTACGGATTTGGGAGTAAAAAAACGATTCAGATAATGCGGACCCATAACAACTCCAGAAATAAAGTTTAAGAACAATTGTAAAAGCATAGCACTTTTGTGTGTCAATTAAGTTAAGGCTTAGATTTTAAACACGCCGTTATTGTGACACATCAGTTACAAAATAAAATAAGCGTCCATGGAGTTTTTTGCGAAAACAATTAAATCAAGTATCCTTTGCCACTATTTTTATTAACCAAGGATTTATTTTCATGAATAAATTATTCAACAAACTTTCTTCATTTTTCAAAATCATTTTTTTAGGATTAACCATGGCATCCTCTGCTCAAGCCGCAACAGCGGAAGAAAATAAAACGGCTGGTATGACTTTTCTTGCTGAAAACGGCAAAAAAGCCAATATCATCACCACTGCAAGCGGTTTGCAATATGAAGTTTTAACGAAAGGTACCGGTACGAAAAATCCAGCGGCATCGGACACGGTCACTGTGCATTACGCTGGCACAACGTTAGATGGCAAAGAATTTGATAGCTCTTACAAACGTGGCGAGCCTACCAGTTTTCCATTGAATCGCGTCATCAAAGGTTGGACAGAAGGTGTGCAACTTATGACAGAAGGGGCAAAATATCGCTTTTATATTCCTTCCGAATTAGCATATGGCGAACGTGGTGCTGGTCGCGCAATCCAACCCAATGCAACGTTAATTTTTGATGTGGAATTGTTGAAGATTAATTAGGTATTTCTTTTTTAGATTAAATTTAGGATTTACGACGGTTAATCATGACGTCGCCATTTTTATCGCGAGTAATGTTAACCGGTAAAACCGCTTCCAGAGTGATGAGAAAACGATCAAGATCGTTATTATCGAAAATCCCACCCAAAGTCACTCTCCCAAGAGATGGTTCAACAAGACGGACATGCACAGGATGATAACGCTCTAGCTCTTTGATGACTTCTGACAATTCTGTATTGCGAAAAATCAGCTTGTGGTTTCGCCAAGCAGTAATGATATTGACATCGACTGTTGTAGGTTCGGAAAGGACGGTGGCAGCATTATAAGTCATTATCTGACCTGATTTAGTTTGACGTTGTTCGCCT
>DALYHZ010000152.1:0-609 GCA_031970635.1 Methylococcaceae bacterium
CCACGGTCTTTGAATGAGCCGGTTGGATTTAAGCCTTAAAATTTGACATAAATCTTTACGTCTTTGCCGATTAAACGCGGAATGTTGTGTAATTCAATTAACGGCGTGTTGCCTTCGCCCAAACTGATAATGCGCGTCGATTCACTGACTGGCAAACGTGAGCGGTAATTTTCGATTAAACCTGTGTAGCGTTTCATTTTTTTTCCTATGAAAAGTTTTTAGTATGTAAATTTTTTGGTGGGATATTTTAACTGTTTTGTTGTTTGTTACTAAATTGAAACAATTTCAGTGAGTTTTTGCGGTTGAGCTTGTGCAATCATTTTCAAAACTCCTCGCTAATCTTCCAGTGACGACAAAACAACAGAAACTTATTCGTCGTTTATGTTTGTGGTATCGAACAAAATTCCATAATAGAATTAAATTTTAAAATCCAATTTGAAGCAAGTTGTAATAAAAAACCTAAAGTAAGAAAGCCAAGCCCCCATTTCATTAGGTTGTATTTTTTGCTTTCCCACTCTGAAAAATCTTTCGTGTTTTCTATTGTAGTTTCTTTCCAAGTATCTTTTGTAACTTCAGTCAATTTTCCCTTATATTGACTTACAACTTCCC
>DALYHZ010000152.1:643-6418 GCA_031970635.1 Methylococcaceae bacterium
CCCAAGCAACAAGCCAAGCACCTGCAATGTCAGATAAAAGACCAACTGTATTAAGTCCTAACTGAATATCTGAACAAGAAAATGAACACATAAACTATCCCCAAAAAATGTGAAATTGAAAAAACACAAATCCCTTTGTGTTTTTCTATTGCGATAAAACCTACCCCAACGTCTCCAACCGAATCCGATTCACCTTACCGCTAACCGTTTCTAATTGTTCAATTTTGGCAATCGCTGCATTGAGCTTGTGTTCTTCGGTCACTTGCGTCAATAAAATAATCGGCACAATCGTTTCATTTTTAGCGGGTGGTTTTTGCAAAATCGCTTCGATGCTGATGTCACAATCCGCCAAAATCCGTGTCACGTCCGCTAAAACGCCCGATTTATCTTCCGCGTGCAAACGCAAGTAATACGCTGTTTGGAAATCACCCGAATCTAAAACAGGAATATCCGCCAGCGCGTTAGCTTGGAACGCCAAATGCGGCACACGATTTTCAGGGTCGCTAGTCAACGCCCGCACCACATCAATCACATCGGCAACCACCGCTGAACCTGTTGGCTCTGCGCCTGCACCTGCACCGTAATACAACGTCGCGCCAACCGCATCGCCTTTCACCAGCACCGCATTCATTACGCCATTCACATTCGCAATCAAACGACGTTCAGGAATGAGCGTCGGATGCACACGCAATTCAATGCCTTTTTCAGTTTTACGCGCAATGCCTAAACTTTTAATTCGATAACCCAACTGCTCGGCATATTCCACATCAGTACGGGTAATTTGTGTAATGCCTTCGGTATAAACTTTGTCAAATTGCAACGGAATCCCAAACGCAATCGACGCTAAAATCGTCAATTTATGCCCCGCGTCAATGCCTTCCACGTCAAAAGTTGGGTCAGCTTCGGCATAACCTAACGCCTGCGCTTCTTTTAAAACATCGGCAAAATCACGCCCTTTGTCGCGCATTTCGGTCAAAATGAAATTGCCTGTACCATTGATGATTCCCGCAAGCCATTCGATTTGATTGCCACTTAAACCTTCACGAATCGCTTTGATAATCGGAATGCCTCCTGCAACCGCCGCTTCAAATGCGACAATTACGCCTTTTTCTTGCGCTTTGGCAAAAATTTCGTTGCCGTGCAACGCAATCAGCGATTTATTTGCTGTTACGACGTGTTTGCCGTTTTCGATGGCTTGTAAAATCATGTCTTTGACAACGCCTGCGCCGCCAATTGTTTCAACGATAATGTCAATTTCGGGGTCGTTGATGATGTCAAAACCGTTTGTGGTCATGTCAATTTTTGACGTGTCGCACAAACGTGGTTTATTCAAATCACTTGCTGACGCGCGAGTGATAATAATTTCACGACCTGCACGACGGGCGATTTCTGCCGCGTTACGTTGTAAAACCTTTGCCGCACCGCCGCCAACAGTGCCTAATCCTAAAATGCCTATTTTGACAGGTTTCATTATTGCTCCTTCACGATGCCATCTTTTTTAAACATCGCTTTAATGCCGCGAATGGCTTGGCGAGTACGGTTTTCATTTTCGATTAAACCAAAACGCACATATTCATCGCCATATTGACCAAAACCAATACCTGGTGCAACGGCGACTTTTGCTTCTATCAATAATTTTTTGCAGAATTCAAGCGACCCCATCTCTAAATACGCATCGGGAATTTTTGCCCAAACAAACATCGTCGCTTTTGGTTTTTCAACTACCCAACCCGCAGAGTTTAAGCCTTCGCATAACACATCACGGCGTTTTTGATACATATCAGAAATTTCTTTAACACAGTCTTGCGGTCCTTCGAGGGCAGCAATCGCAGCAACTTGAATTGGCGTAAAAGTGCCGTAATCCAAATACGATTTAATGCGAGCTAACGCATTCACTAATTCTTTATTTCCACACATGAAACCTACGCGCCAACCGGGCATATTGTAGCTTTTCGATAAAGTGAAAAATTCGACCGCAATATCTTTCGCGCCTTCGACTTGTAAAATTGACGGTGCAACATAACCATCAAACGCAATATCGGCATACGCTAAATCGTGAACCACCCAAATGTTGTGTTCTTTGGCAATGGCAATAATTTTTTCAAAGAAATCGATTTCCACGCATTCGCTGGTTGGATTGCTAGGGAAATTCAAAATCAACATTTTTGGTTTTGGCCAGCATGAATCAATGGCTTTAATTAACTCATCAAAAAAATCGCCGCCTGGCACCATCGGAACGTGACGCACATCTGCGCCGGCGATGACAACGCCGTAAGGATGAATTGGATATGCAGGATTTGGAACTAAAACCACATCGCCAGGTCCTAATGTGGCTAATGCTAAATGCGCTAAACCTTCTTTTGAACCAATGGTCACAATCGCTTCGCTGTTAAAATCCAAATCCACATCAAAACGGGTTTTATACCAATTACAAATCGCTCTTCGTAAACGAGGAATCCCTTTTGAAACCGAATAGCGATGCGTATCAGGACGCGCAGAGGCTTCGACCAATTTATCAACAATGTGTTTTGGTGTAGGTTGGTCAGGATTTCCCATACCAAAATCAATAATATCTTCGCCTGCCGCACGCGCTTTAGCTTTTAAATCATTAACGATATTAAAAACGTAGGGAGGTAATCGGCTAATTCTTTGAAATTCGTTCATCAAAAACTCTTTAAGTAATTAAATAATAAAGTCGTGTAACTTACTGTTATGAATAAAAATCGTCAACAAATAAAACTAGAAATCCGCATCTAACACAATGCGATAACGTGCTTTACCTGATATTAAATGTGCTAAGGCATCATTTACTTGACTCATCGGGAAATGTTCAACTTGGGCTGAAATTTGATGACGTGCCGCGAATTCAAGCATGGTTGCCATTTCAACAGGCGAACCCGTTGGTGAACCGGAAACGCTTTTTTGTCCTAAAATCAACTCCATGGCAGGAATTGGCATCGGGTCAAGCACTGCGCCAACCATGTGCATTTTGCCATTGGGTTTTAAGGTTTTTAACAATGTTGCCCAATCCAACGAAATATTTACCGTTACCAATAGCAAATCCAGTGAATTTGCCGCTTTTAAAATCGAATCCGTATCGTAACTGGTGATGACGTTGTGTGCGCCAAAACGTTTGGCTTCGTCAATTTTCGATTCTGACGTGGTGAACGCGGTGACTTCACATCCCCACGCCTTTGCAAATTTCAACGCTAAATGCCCTAAGCCGCCAATGCCAACTACGCCAACATGATGCGTCGGTTTGACATCGAAATTTAAAAAAGGCGCAAAAACCGTAATGCCACCACAAAGCAAAGGTCCTGCTGAGGCGGCATCTAAATTGTCAGGCAACGGCAAAACCCAAATCCAATGTGCGCGCATTTTGTTGGCAAAACCGCCGAAATGACCGCCTGCAATTGTCGGCAAAGCCTGCATACAAAGATTATGTTGTCCTGACATACATTCAGTGCAGTGCATACAACTTCCCGAATTCCAACCCACGCCAACACGCTGACCAATTTTCAAGCCTTTTACGTCTTTGCCAATTGCACTAATGCGTCCAATTGCTTCATGACCTGCAATGATGGGATAGCTCGTAAATCCCCAATCATTGTTAATCATCGATAAATCTGAATGACAAATGCCGCAATGTTCAATGTCAATTTCAACGTCTTCTGCGCCGAGTTCACCCACATCAACAGAAATCAATTCGAGTTTTGCTTTTGGACTTTGTGCCGCCCAGCCTTGAATTTGTGTCATGATTTTTTCCTCTAAATGTTTAACAGTAAATGTGCAGGGGATTCCAAGCATTCTTTAATGGTGACTAAAAATTGCACTGCGTCACGTCCGTCAATTAAACGGTGGTCGTACGATAATGCTAAATACATAATCGGGCGAATCACGATTTGTCCATTTTCAACCACTGGACGCTCTTTAATGGCGTGCATGCCTAAAATCGCCGATTGCGGTGGATTTAAAATGGGCGTTGAAAGCATCGAACCAAACACGCCGCCGTTGGTAATCGTAAACGTACCGCCTTTTAAATCGTCATAGCTTAATTTTCCACTGCGCGTTTTTTCACCAAAATCAACAATGCTTTGTTCAATGCCTGCAAAATCAAGCTGGTCAGCATCACGCAACACAGGCACAATCAACCCTTTTTCAGTGCTGACGGCAATGCCAATGTCGTAATAACCGTGATAAATAATATCGTTTTCATCAATCGACGCATTCAGAACAGGAAAATGTTTCAGGGCTTCAATCGAGGCTTTCACAAAAAACGACATAAAACCCAATTTCACCGAATGTTTTTGTTCAAAACGGGCTTTATATTGATTGCGTAAATCCATCACGTTTTGCATGTTCACTTCGTTAAAAGTCGTGAGCATGGCGGCATTTTGTTGTGCAAGCAATAACCGTTCCGCTACTTTTGCACGCAAGCGAGTCATCGGCACACGTTGTTCGGGACGCAAATTAACCGCAGGCGTGGAAGGCTCTAATTCTTTTAACGGTTCAGTGATGATAGATTCTGCAACGGGGGCAATCACTTCTGCTTCTTGCAGAGTTCGTCGATTCACAAAATCTAAAATATCGTTTTTTGTTAAGCGTCCATTTTTGCCTGTTCCCACAATTTCATGTGCTTCTAAGTTATGTTCACGCAATAAACGACGAATTGATGGTGTCAACGGATTGTCAGCATCATCGATGTCGTCAGAAATTTGCGGCGATTTAGGTTCAACCTCTTGAACTTCAAACATCGCTAACAATTCACCGCTGGTAACAATTGCACCATTTGTTTTTAAAATTTCACGCAATACACCCGATTCTGGCGCAACAACTTCTAAAGTGACTTTATCAGTTTCTAAATCAACAAGGCTGTCGTTTTTCATGACGAGTTCGCCCGCTTTTTTGTGCCAAGCAATCAATGTTGCGTCATTAACGGATTCGGGAAGATGCGGTACTACAATTTTTAAAGTCATAACATTCCTATTTTTTGTTCGGGCGAGTGCATGAGCAAAGATTCTAACATTTCTCGATACGTTTTTTTGTGAACGGGATGAATCAAATCAGGTGCAAGATCTGTGAGAGGTTGTAACACAAAAACATAACGTTCAATATCAGGGCGGGGCAGTTTCAATTTTCCATCATCGATGATTGCCTCGCCGTAGAGTAATAAATCTAAATCTAAATAACGCGGTGAAAATTTTTGACTGTTTGGCAAACGTCCATGAGCAAATTCTAAATCACGCAACTTTTTGGCAATGTCATGCGCGGCTAAATTACTTTCAAAACCAACTACTAAATTATAAAAATCATCGCCTTCAAAACCGATTGCCGCTGTTTCATAAGTTGGCGAAACGGTTAATTCGCCAAACGTTTCATGCAATGAATTTAAACCGGCTGCAATATTTTTTTCTTTATCGATATTGCTGCCGACGCTGACATAACATTGCGTCATTAGCGTGTCCCACGTTCCATAATGACACCGACGTTAATATTTGCACCGACAGCGCCTTTTTTATTGATCGTTAATTTCACCCACGAAACACCAAATTCGGTTTGAATTAAATGAATCATTTCAGCGGCGAGTTTTTCAATCAAAAAGAATTCACTTTCTCCAACAAATTCAACTAATCGGTCATAAACGGCTTTGTAACTAAGTGCATCGACAATATCGTCACTTTCAGCGGCAGGTTGGCAATCAAACGCCATTTCTAAATCAAAAATAAGCGTTTGTTTCGCTTCGCGTTCCCAATCGAAAATGCCGATTAACGTGTC
>DALYHZ010000153.1:0-3667 GCA_031970635.1 Methylococcaceae bacterium
AAACCCATCAATCCTATGATTGTTCAAATGCGTGTTAAAACGCATCTTGCCATGAAAAAAATGCAAGATTTTTTACGCGATCAAAATCAATTTTTAGAAGCTGAAGTTAAAAAACGCACCGAAGAAGTGTCTGCCATTCAAGATGTCGCCATTCATGCGTTAGCCTCTTTAGCAGAAACCAGAGATTGTGACACGGGAAATCACATTCGCCGCACACAACATTACATTAAATTACTCGCTGAAAAAGTGCGTTTCAATCCGCGTTTTTCTCATTTTTTAAATAACGACAGTACCATTGACATGTTGTTTAAATCCGCGCCCTTGCATGACATTGGCAAAGTGGGCATTCCAGATAATATTTTGCTCAAACCGGGAAAATTTTCACCAGAAGAATTTGAGGTTATGAAAACGCATCCACGTTTAGGACAAAATGCACTTTTGCAAGCTGAAAAAGAATTAGGCATTGAAGTGGCATTTTTAAAACACGCAAAAGAAATTGCCTATTATCACCATGAAAAATGGGACGGAACGGGTTATCCGGAAGGTTTGGCTGGTGATGAAATTCCCATTTCGGCACGTTTAATGGCAATTGCCGATGTGTATGACGCTTTAGTGAGTAAGAGAATTTATAAAGAAGGCTTTGATGATGCAAAAGCTGTCAATATTATTGTTGCCGGTAAAGGGACTCATTTCGACCCTGATTTAGTTGAAGCATTTTTAGCCTTGCGCGATGAATTTAAAATTGTATCAACACGTTACGCAGACGAATAAACTTAAAATGCACTAATGCCTGCAATGCCCTGCCCGCCAAAATGATTTGCCGTTTGCAAATCCATTTTGGTTAATCCCCCTAACGCATAAACGGGAATATTGCATTCTGTTACCCATTTTGAAAATAGCTCCCAGCCCAAAGGTTCAACGTCAGGATGCGTTTGCGTTTTAAAAACAGGCGAAAGCACGACAAAATCAACGCCGATTTTCTCAGCCTGTTTTAATTCTGCTAAGTTGTGACAAGACGCGCTTAACCACTGTAAATTTTCAGGGCGTTTTGATAACGCTAATAAATCACGACTGGTTAAATGCACACCATCACTGGGCATTTCAAATGCGTTTTCTCCCCCTGAATTAAGAAGTAAATACGCGCCATTTTCGCGGCAAAGCGGATACGCCATTAACAAAAAATGATGTGCTTGTGATGCCGTTAAATTTTTTAAACGCGCTTGAATCAATTTGATATTTTGTGCGAGTAAATACTTTAGACGCGACATTAAATCGGCATTGTCATCATTTAAAATCGCGTAATAAGGCGGTAAACGTAACGCCGTTAAAATAGCACGGTTTGCGGCTGGAAATTCATAGTTATCCAACGCTTTAACATCAACCCACGCCCATTCTTGCCCTAAATGACTTTGCGGCTCACCTTTAAATTGTGTAATCACAAAAACGTGCAACTGCACTATTCGGTCAGCATAAACATGGCGTAAACAAATCAGCGGCGTAGATTGAATAACATCAATACCGATTTCTTCTTTTAACTCTCGAGCTAAAGCGGTATCTAATGTTTCACCCTTTTCAACTTTTCCACCAGCAAATTCCCACAATCCACCTTGATGCAAATTTTCGTGCCGACGGGTAATAAAAATTTCACCGGTTGCATTTTTAACAATACCTATGACAATTGAAAAAGGTGTATTCACTGCCATTTACCGTAAAACATAGGTTAAAAACGCATCAATCGGCAGTGGTTTTGAATAAAGATAGCCTTGAATATATTCACAGCCCGCCTCGGCGAGTAATCTTCGTTGCCCTTCTGTTTCCACGCCTTCGGCAATCACTTTTAAACCTAATCGATGCGCCATCATAATAATCGCTTCGGTTATGGCGTGATCACTGGCATCTGTTTCCATTCCGCGCACAAAAGATTGATCTATTTTTAGATAGTCGATGTTAAATTTTTTCAAATAGGCCATTGCCGAATAACCCGTTCCAAAATCATCTAATGAAATTTGAATCCCTGCGGTGCGTAATCGCTCCAGTTTTTCGACAATATCTGCACTATTGTTCAGCAATAAGCCTTCTGTAATTTCGATAACAACATGGGCTGAATCCAGTTCAATTTCTCGCAAATAATTGATGGCAATTTGATCGCCTGAACCTTTAGTAAGCTGTTTTGGTGACATATTGATACTAATTAGCCGATGTTCATCCTGTCCACTTAATTGATTCCAATGTTTTGCCGTATTTGCGGCTTGTCTAAATACCCAACTGCCAATGTCTTGAATTAAATCTGTTTCTTCTGCTAAAGGAATAAATAGCGCAGGCGACACCATCCCTAAAACGGGATGATGCCAACGTACTAGAGCTTCAGCCTTAACGGCTTTTCCTGTGACAACGCATGTGATGGGTTGGTAATACACTTCAAATTGATTTTTTTCGATAGCCTCTCGCAAACAACCAATCAAATGCAAACGTTGTTGAGCGCGTTCTTGCATGCTGGAAGTGAAAAAATTGAAGCTATTACAACCGGATTCTTTGGCGGCATACATGGCTTGATCTGCACAACCGATTAAGGCTTCAACTTCTTTTGCATCTTGCGGATAAACGGCAATTCCTAGGCTAGCAGAAATATAGGCGCTGTATTCATAACCGAAATGGAAAGGTTGTGCTAAGGCAACCAAAATAGAACTTGCCACTCTTTCTAATGGTGGAATTTCTCCCGCACAAGGCAAAATGACGATAAATTCATCCCCTCCTAAGCGCGCCACCGTATCGGATGTGCGAATACAACTGCGAATGCGCTGTGCGGCTTCGACCAATAAACAATCACCGATTTCATGCCCTAACGAATCATTTACTTCTTTAAAACGATCTAAATCGATAAACAAAACGGCTACGCTGTAATTACCACGCTCGGCTTTAGCAATTTCTTCACGAATATGGTTATTGAGCATTCGCCGATTTGGCAAGCCTGTTAATGAATCGTAACTGGCGTGGTAGAACATTTGCTGTTCCATGTGTTTACGTTCTGTGATGTCATGACCAATCGCTAACACACCGACGGATTTGCCATTGTAATCATGTTCTGCCACAAATCTAACAAGGTGAATGCGTTTACCGCCCATTGGATGAGGGAAAACCGCTTCTGTTTCGGCGGGTTCACCTGTTTCGATAATGTGTTCAATTAAGTGATGTAGGCGTTTTAACTCTTCGTTATCGGGATGGCTTTGCAACAAGGTTTTCCCTATTACAGGCAAGTCAGCAAACGCAATCGTAGAACGTATCGCAGGATTCACATAACTCACCCTGCATTGTGCATCGTAGCGAACCACACAATCAGGCATATTTTCAGCCAACGATCTAAACTCTCGTTCCCGTTGTAGCAGTTGTATTTCACCACGTTTGAGTTCGGTAATGTCATGTCCGATAGCAAGCACCCCCGTCACGCATTTTTTTACATCAAATTCAGGTGTAATCGTAAAAATATAACTGACTAACTGCCCATCTTCTTTTGGCCACTCTAGCAATATATCCTCAGAAATGCCCGATTTCATAATGCGTTGCAACGTGGATATGTATTTGGCGGGGGTCGTGTTTACGGCAACCCAAGATTCATGAGGCGTTTGATTAAGCGCGACAGGCAATTCACGCATATAAGCCGGATTCACAT
>DALYHZ010000153.1:3677-6405 GCA_031970635.1 Methylococcaceae bacterium
AAGTGCGGCGACATTCACAATCATAACGAACGATTATATTGCGCGTATTTTCGGCTAAGGTGCGAAATTCTTGTTCACTTTGAAAAAGTTTATTTTCAGCTAATTTGCGTGGCGTAATGTCATGACTAATTAAAACAACGCCGACTGGTTTGCCATGCTCATCTAATTCGGGTGCATAACGATTGTAAAAATAATGGGTGCGACCATCAGGAAAAACAAGTTCTACTTCATTTTCTGTTTCTTGCCCTGTTTTTAAAACATAACGTAATATCCGTTCTGCATTGTCTTTGACTTCTTTTTTAAGGAGAGTGCCATCTGTCGGTGTTTCATTTAACATTTCTTTAGCTGTTTTTCCTGCGATTTTTTCAACAGCAGGATTAACGTAAACACGGCGACAATTTTTATCATAACGAATAATGGGCGAAGATGAGGTTTCAACCAAAACGCGAAATTCTTGCTCACGCTGGCGGAGTTGTTCCTCCATTTTTTTGCGTTCGGTAATATTATGTGAAATTGAAATAACGCCTGTCACATTACCTTTTGCATCAAATTCGGGCGCGTATCTGTTATGAAAATAATAAATTTCACCTGTAGCGGGAACTCTAAATAAAACCTCTTCTTCTTTTGGCTCACCCGTTTTTAAGACGGATTCAATAATTTGTTCTGATTTTTGTAATGCTTCCTGATTCATAGGTGATGAATCGGAGGCTTTTTTGTATAACAATTCCTCTGCTGTTTTGCCTATTATTTTTTCAGCAATCGGATTCATATAAACGCGAATACAATTTTTATCAAAACGAAAAACCGGCGACGGTAAGGTTTCGGCTAAAACGCGGAATTGTTGCTCTCGCGCTGTAAGCGCATCTTCCATGCGTTTGCGTTCGGTAATATCTTGACCAAGTGCCAACACGCCTACAATTTTTCCATTTTCGTTGTGTTCAGGTACATAGTGAAAAATCCATGTTGTTCCACCTTGATGTTCTGGAAAATATCTTTCGATTTCAGCAGGTTGACCTGTTGCAATTACATTCTTGATTATTTCGTGTAATTCAGCAAAAAGCGCGCTTTCTGGATAGAGTTGAACAAGTGTTTTACCTATCCATTCATCATGTGGATTACATCCTTTTGTTAAGTTTTGGTTTATATAACGTATGCGGCATTTCTCATCATAACGGATAAGAATACCTGGCACGTTTTCAGCTAATGTTCTAAATTCGCGTTCTCTTACCGCAAGCGCAATCTCCATGCGTTTGCGTTCAGTAATATCGGTAATAATACCGACTAAAAATTGCTGTCCGTTACTGTCCGTGTAACACGTTTTTTTGGTGAGAATTGTTCGAAAATTTCCGTAAGAATCTGTAAAGTTTTCTTCATTGATATTTTCTATGCCGCTAGAAAATACCATTTCATCTTTTGCCCAAAAAACATTCGCTTGTTCTTCAGGAAAAAAATCATAATCAGATTTTCCAATAAGTGCTTCTAATGGATGACCAATAAATTCACAGAATTCTTGATTGAGTAAAACCCAGCGGTGCTGTCTGTCTTTTACAAAAACAGGGTCAGCAAGTGTGTTGACAATTTGTTTTAAGAAATGGTGAGCATCAAATAAAACTTTTTCAGCACGTTGACGTTCTAATTCGGCAGAAACACTGGTTGCCACTAATTGCAAAATTGACGTGATAAACGCGATGTCGTTCATCGGTTTCGTATCCATGACCGCAATTAAGCCAATCACTTCGCCATTTGTATTCCATAACGGAAGTCCTGCATAACTTTCCACTTGCATTTCAACAAGTAAATAATCATCAGGAAATAATTGCTGAACATTTTTAGGATGCGCGCAAAGTTTACCGTTCATCACCCCATCACAAGGCGTGCCTTTCAAGTCATATAACATGTTAGGAACAATATCGCCTTTGACATAAAGGGCAACCGTTTCAGCTTGCGTTATTTGCGAACCTAATTTATCGATGATGACGTAATCAACCCCAAAAATTTGTGCGAGATATTGTGCAAGTGCATGTAAAAACGATTCGCTGCTATCTTTCCAGCCACGTTGTGCAACAAATTCCAGCGTATTTTTAATGTGTTGTTGTTCGGTAATATCCATCGATGTACCGACAAAACGGGAAATGTTGCCATTTTCATCAAAAAAAGGTTCGCCACGTTCGGCAATGTATTTCACCCGACCATCGTGCAAAAGTAATCGATGTTCAACTTGGTACAACGTTTTATTTGCAACAGATTCGGTGTAAGCCTTAGCCACTTTTTCTAAATCATCCGGATGAACGGTCTCATAAAAGGCTTCGACGGTTGCACCGAATTGTGATTTGTCCATTTCCCAAATGCGATATTGCTCATCTGACCAGTAAACAACACCATCAGAAAAATCCACTTCCCAACTGCCGATGTGGGCAATGCGTTGTGCTTCAGCAAGTAAGGCTTCGCTGCGTTTTAAGGCTTCTTCAGTCTGCTTTCGTTCCGTAATATCGTGTGAAAGGGCGAGGTTGTAGCCTTTTCCGTCAAATTCAAAATAGTTAGCATTAACCTCAACAGGAAAAATACGACCATCTTTTGTTTTGTGGTCAATTTCAAAACGAAGTGATTTTTTTTCTTTCAGTTCTTGCCAATGTTCACGCCACATTTCTGCTGTAAGACTTGCACCAATATTTGTGATGTGTAATTGGAGTATTTCCTCGTATGTATATCCCGTAGAACGGCAGGCTTC
>DALYHZ010000154.1:0-1346 GCA_031970635.1 Methylococcaceae bacterium
ATGGAAGCCTGTTTTGTTTGCACCACAGACAAAATCACGCATATTTTTCGTTGATAAATCGAAAATAACATCGTGCGGAGAGTCTAATTTTGGTCCTAAGAAACCGACCTCGCATCCATGATATTGTGTAATTTCTTCATCGGTGGCAAAACGAAAATCCCCCAAAATTTTATCCGCTTTAATGAGATTTAATTCATGGTCGCCACGCAAAAACAAATTCATAAATACTTCACGTTCATTGCCTTCGCTATCAGTTTCTTTACGCATAACCGCTAACGTTTTCAAAATACGTTCTGGCGGCACATTCAAAAATTCGCTGATTTCTGCAATGGTTTTTTGTGTAGGCGTGTGCTGTTCTTGTGGTTCTGATTTGGTTACATTTGAAACATCGCTTTCTTCTAGTAATGCAGTCGCACTTTCAACATTTGCCGCATAATCACTGCCGGTTGAAAATGCAATCGCATCTTCACCCGAATCAGCTAAGACATGAAACTCGTGAGAAACTGCGCCACCAATTGAACCTGAATCGGCAATTACAGCGCGGAATTTCAAACCTAACTGTTTGAAAATCGAGGTATAGGCGGCGTACATCACTTCATACGTTTCATGCAAACTTTCTTCAGTTAAATGAAACGAATAGGCATCTTTCATAATAAATTCACGCGCGCGCATTACGCCAAAACGCGGACGAATTTCGTCACGGAATTTGGTTTGAATTTGAAAATAGGTGATCGGTAATTGTTTGTAACTTTTGATTTCGTAACGGGCTAAATCGGTAATAATTTCTTCGTGTGTCGGACCTAAACAAAAATCGCGGTCGTGGCGGTCTTTCAATCGCGCCAATTCAGGACCATATTGTTCCCAACGACCGGTTTCTTGCCATAATTCAGCAGGTTGTAAACCCGGCATAAGCACTTCTAAGCCGCCGGCTTTTTCCATTTCGTCACGCACAATTTTTTCAACTTTACGCAAAACGCGTAGTCCTAATGGTAACCAAGTGTATAAACCAGAGGCGAGTTTGCGAATTAAACCGGCACGAACCATCAATTGATGGCTGGTAATCTCCGCATCGGAGGGAGTTTCTTTTACAGTGTTTAAAGGAAAAGTAGATGTACGCATGATAATTTGAATTTTAAAGGTAAATAAGAAAGTCGTTATTTTAGCGCGTTCGCGTTCTTAACAGGCAAAAAAAAGCTCCCAGTGCATGAGGCAGTGGGAGCGAGAGGTCAAACAGGACAATGAGGAGTCAATGTTTGTTGTGCAAAAATACCAGGAGGTAGTATATTCGGGTAAAACTTAGCCAAAGATTTGGCGATTCAAATGTACGTTGCTGAAAATAGCCGCTG
>DALYHZ010000154.1:1377-6404 GCA_031970635.1 Methylococcaceae bacterium
GAATTCACCAGAAATAAAGCCAACAATGCCGACGATAAACATCAAGCCAATCAATACGTCTCTATAGAAAGTAGTCATGATAATGTTCCTTAGGTTGTTGTGAAAAAAAGAAAAATAACTAACTTGGGGCGTACTATACAGAAGCACTGATTCATTGACAATACAGACATTTATTGATTCATAGTTTCTTATTTGTATATAAAATAATCTATTTAATTGCCGATGACATCATCTGTTGTGGGCAAAACCGCCATTTGATTTAAGAATGATTTTTTTAGAAATAAAATTTTTTAGAAGTAAAAATTATATGTTAATTGTGATAGGGCAATTTTTGTTTGTATTGTAGTTTTATTTTTAATATGATTGCACCAAACCTTACAAAAATTTTGGAGTGTTATTATGAAAAAATGGTCAATGTTGATTTTAACGTTTTTATTTTCCACCAACGTGTTTGCATCGCCTGTGAATATCAACACTGCCGATACCCAAAAAATTGCAGATTCTTTATCGGGTTTTGGTTTGAAAAAAGCACAAGCAATTGTTGACTATCGAACAAAAAATGGTGAATTCAAAACACTCGATGATTTAAAGAAGGTTTCCGGTATTGGAGATAAAACGATAGAAAAAATTAAATTTGATGTGTTATTTTCTGATGCTGAAACCGTTCCCGTCGCAACACCACCTGCAACCAAATAATTATAAAAAAGCGATGCTCAACATCATTGAGCATCGCTTTGATTTTAATGAAAAGAATTAACGTTTCATTGATTCAAAAAATTCACTGTTCGTCTTAAAATCTCTTAGCTTACCAATTAAAAATTCTGAGGCTGCTGTTTCATCCATCGGTTGCAAAATTTTTCGTAATATCCACGTTTTTTGCAATGTATCTGGATCGACCAAGTATTCTTCTCGACGTGTACCAGAACGGTTGATGTTAATTGCTGGATAAATGCGTTTTTCAGCAATTTTACGATCTAAATGTAATTCCATATTTCCCGTGCCTTTGAATTCTTCAAAAATCACGTCGTCCATTTTAGACCCCGTATCAACCAGTGCAGTGGCGATAATGGTTAAACTGCCACCTTCTTCAATATTTCTAGCCGCCCCAAAAAAACGCTTTGGTTTTTCTAACGCATTGGCATCAATACCACCGGTTAAAATTTTTCCTGATGAGGGAATCACCGTATTATAAGCACGTGCTAAACGCGTAATAGAATCTAATAAAATCACCACATCATGTTTATGTTCAACTAAACGCCGCGCTTTTTCAATTACCATTTCAGCCACTTGAACATGGCGAGTAGCGGGTTCATCAAACGTGCTAGAAATTACTTCACCGCGCACACACCGTTCCATTTCGGTAACTTCTTCTGGTCGTTCGTCAATTAGCAGCACGATTAAGTAACATTCTGGATTTTTTTCAGTAATGGCTTGCGCTAAACTCTGTAAAATCATGGTCTTACCCGCTTTAGGTGGTGAGACAATTAACCCTCGTTGTCCTTTACCAATCGGTGCAATCAAATCAATTATTCGCCCTGTTAAATCTTCGCTTGTGCCATTTCCTTGTTCTAAACAAAAACGTTGGTGAGCAAATAAGGGCGTTAAATTGGAAAAAGTGATTTTATTTTTGGTATTTTCAGGCGGTTCAAAATTGATTTGATCCACTTTTAACATTGCAAAATAACGTTCGTTATCTTTCGGCGGCCGGATTTTTCCAGTAATTGTATCGCCTGTTTTTAACGAGAAACGGCGAATTTGACTAGGGGAAACGTAAATATCATCAGGACCCGCAAGATACGAGCAACCTGGGGTGCGTAAGAAACCAAAACCATCTTGCAGAATTTCTAATACACCATCACCGGAAATATCATCACCTGCTTTTGCTTGTTTTTTTAAAATGGCGAAAATTAAATCTTGTTTACGCGAACGCGCAACATTTTCCAGTCCAAGAGATTCAGCAATTTCGATAACTTCACTGATTTGTTTTAGTTTTAACTCGGTAAGATTCATAAAAAGACAGCTCAAAGAAAAAGAATAGCGTTAAGAAAAATTCGTAACGAATTGAAGTAGAAAGAAAATTAAGGGGTATTTATTGAAATGATTGGCTTGAGTACCCGCGAATGCGAGTGCGGTAAGTATAACTTAACCTTGATGTGTCGTCCAACCTAATGCGTGAAAAATTGATAATATGAAATTGTTCTGTGTTATATTGATGCACCATAAAAGGGCGTTTAAATTTTCACAGATGCCTTACTTTGTTTAAAATCACGGCTAAAAAACTGAATGAATGGATTAGAAACTGTTTGGATTGTTGATGACGATAAATCCATTCGTTGGGTAATGGAAAAAGCCTTGCAAAAAGCGGCAATGTCAACACGTAGTTTTCTAAGTGCTAAAGAACTGCTTGTCGCGCTACAACATGAAATGCCAGATGCGTTAATTACAGACATTCGTATGCCGAATATAAACGGCTTAGAATTGTTAAGTAAAATTCGTGTCATGCACCCTGAATTACCCGTCATTGTGATGACAGCCCATTCTGATTTGGATAGTGCTGTCGCCGCGTTCCATGGTGGTGCGTTTGATTATTTGCCTAAACCATTCGATATTCAAGAAATCGTTGAATTAACCCGCCGTGCTTGCACTCATACGCAACAACAACGCGATATTGCTGCAAACAAAACAGTTCTAAAATCCAGCACAATTCCTGACATCATCGGCGAAGCTCCTGCCATGCAAGAAGTTTTTCGCGCCATTGGGCGTTTAGCACGTTCGCAAATTACCGTGTTAATCAACGGTGAATCTGGAACAGGCAAAGAACTCGTCGCAAAAGCCTTGCACCGCCACAGTCCGCGTAGTTCTAAACCTTTTATTGCCTTAAATATGGCGGCAATCCCGAAAGATTTAATGGAATCCGAATTATTTGGTCATGAAAAAGGCGCGTTTACAGGGGCCGTACAACGCCGTGCAGGGCGATTTGAACAAGCCAGTGGCGGAACATTGTTTTTAGATGAAATTGGCGATATGCCTGCTGAATTGCAAACGCGTCTTTTACGCGTGTTAGCCGATGGTGAATTTTATCCTGTGGGGGCTTATGCTTCGATAAAAGTAGATGTGCGAATTATTGCTGCAACACATCAAAATTTAGAACAACTCGTTGAACAAGGTCGTTTTCGAGAAGATTTATTCCATCGTCTAAATGTTATTCGCATTCACATTCCACCACTACGCAAACGTAAACAAGATATTCCATTGTTGTTACAGCATTTTCTGCAACAAGCCGCCAAAGAATTGGATATGGAAATCAAAATTTTAAAACCCGAAGTCGAAGCCCTATTAAGTACTCTCGATTGGCGCGGCAATGTGAGGCAGTTGGAAAATACATGTCGATGGCTAACGGTGATGGCATCAGGACGAGAAATTCATTTGCATGATTTACCTCCCGAATTGTCGATAACAACGACAGAAAAAATTCCGTTGCATGGCAATTGGCAAAGTTTATTACGCCTAGAGATTGATCAACATTTGTCAAATAAAACCGCTGAAATTGCAAAACAAATTATTCCAACAGTTGAGAGCATTTTAATTAAAGCCGCATTAGATTTTACAGGAAATAAACGTCATGAAGCCGCTATTTTACTGGGATATGGTCGCAATACCTTGACCAGAAAAGTAAATACGTTAGAGATTGATATTGACGATTAAATAAAAAATTGTCGGTGTTACACGCGCTATAAAAATAGTGTGATAATATGCAACCCATTTTTAAATCAAGGAATAAATAAAATGCAAGCTACAGTCAAATGGGTTGATGGCATGATGTTTTTGGGGGAATCGGGCAGCGGTCATACTGTTGTCATGGATGGACCACCTGAACATGGTGGTCGAAATATGGGCATTCGTCCGATGGAAATGTTGTTATTGGGCGTAGGCGGTTGTTCTTCCTTTGACGTGGTGCAAATTTTACAAAAAGGACGTAATGATTTGGTTTCTTGCGTTGCAGAATTGAGCGCGGAGCGAGTAGACGCTGTACCTGCCGTTTTTAGTAAAATACATTTACATTTTGTGGTTAGTGGTCGCGATTTAAAAGAAAGTGTCGTAGAACGTGCAGTGAAATTGTCAGCAGAGAAATATTGTTCTGCGGCTATTATGTTAGGAAATGCAGGGGTAGAAATTACCCATGATTTTGAAGTTATCGAGGTTTAACCAGTTGAATACGAAATTACAATTACACGGCTTTAATAATTTAACAAAGTCGCTCAGTTTTAATATTTATGACATTTGTTACGCGCCAGCTAAACAACAACAAGCCTATATCGAATATATCGATGAAGCCTATAACGCAGACAAATTGACACAAATTCTTAAAAACGTTGCTGAAATTATCGGCGCGCAAATTTTAAATATTGCTCGCCAAGATTATGACCCGCAAGGCGCGAGTGTAACGATGTTAATTTCAGAAGGTGACTCGCCACCGCCACCAAGCATGAATAGTCAATCTCCTGGTCCTTTGCCGGAAACTGTTTTAGCGCATTTAGATAAAAGTCATATCACAGTGCATACTTATCCGGAAAGTCATCCTGATAACGGTATTAGTACATTTCGCGCAGACATTGATGTTTCGACATGTGGGCGCATCTCACCATTGAAAGCCTTAAATTACTTGATTCACAGTTTTGAATCCGACGTTGTCACGATGGATTATAAAGTACGTGGTTTTACGCGCGATATTTCGGGCAAAAAACATTACATTGACCATGACATCACATCTATTCAAGATTACATTGCTTTAGATACGCAAGAAAGTTATCAAATGATTGACGTAAATGTGTATCAAGAAAATATTTTCCACACCAAAATGATGTTGAAAAAAACAGAATTGGAAAATTATTTGTTTGAAAAAGAATGTAATTTATCTGCTGAAGAAAAAACAGAAATTGAACATAAATTGCGTAAAGAAGTGACCGAAATCTTCTATGGGCGTAATTATCGCCAACAATACGAATAAAATAGGTCACATCACAAAA
>DALYHZ010000155.1:0-1878 GCA_031970635.1 Methylococcaceae bacterium
AGGATTTAAAAGTGCATTGTGTGTCATTAAAGTATGTGTAAATTCCAACCAAAGGAAATGTCGAACCCCATGTCCAACCATTAACCCAAGCCTTATTAGTTATCATCAAAGCATCTGCAATAGAACCAATTACTGGAATCATGATTAAAGAACTGTGTTTTGGAATCTTTTGCGTACAAAACATATAACCATCACTTAAATTTTCTGTATTTTTACTAACAGATTCTTCAACAAAATTCTTGTCATCAGTCACTGTATATGGATAACTCATGTGATTATACAAAGTAGAACATCCAACCAAATTCTGCATCAAGATTGCGGCAACTGATATTTTTAAAACATGTTTTTTCATTTTGATTACCTTCTCTAATATAAAGCATAAATTTTTCTTATTGTTTCAACGCAAGAAAGTTAATTTTGACTGACTAAATTTGGCTGAAACTGTCGCTTATTCTGTAGCATTTTTGAAAATTAACAATTATTTATTTATGGTTATAAATTATTTTCTTTGTGTTACAAAACGAACAATTTTCTGTGTGTTACGAAACCTTTACGACAAACAAAACCTCGAATTTACTGGCTTTTCAGACGGCATAATCATTGCTGTCTTACAGGCTTAGAAAAATTTGTCATTCAAACAAAAGGAATCAAACGATGGAAATCGATACTCAAAATTTGCAATGCCGCCATTTTGTAACGTACAGCGGTGTGAAATTACCTTTTAAATTATCCCAAGAATTAACCGACGCTGAACTGCACAATCGAAATACCTTTTTTCGCGCCTATTTCGATGACAAAGACCAACTGTTGTTTTTTCAAAAAATGGTTTATGGTGAAAGCGAATTAGAACATCGCTACAGTTATTACGATAATGGCGTGTTGCAACAAGCCGAAATTACCGATGCAGACGGTGACATTACCGTGCTGACGTATGACGAAACAGGAAATGTGATTGAAGACTAAAATTAATTCGCTCGATGCGCTCACTTTCGACAATCGATTTGTTCGAGAACTCCCCGCCGATTTAGAAACAAAAAATACACCGCGTCAGGTGATTGGCGCGTGTTATTCAAACGTTCTGCCTACGCCTGTTCGACAACCTCGCACTGTGGCATTCGCAAAAGAAGTCTCCGATTTATTAGATTTTAGCGAAGACGTTTGCGAATCCGATGATTTTGCTCAAGTGTTTGCGGGAAATCGTTTGGTAAAAGGTATGGAAGCGTATGCGACGTGTTACGGCGGGCATCAATTTGGCGAATGGGCGGGACAATTAGGCGATGGTCGCGCTATCAATTTGGGCGAAGTTGTCAATTCCCAAAAACAGTATTGGACATTGCAATTAAAAGGCGCGGGCAAAACGCCGTATTCGCGCCGTTCAGATGGTTTAGCGGTGTTGCGTTCGTCAGTGCGGGAATTTTTATGTAGCGAAGCAATGCACCATTTAGGCGTTCCCACAACACGCGCCTTGAGTTTGGTTTTAACAGGTGAACACGTTGTGCGCGATATGTTTTACGACGGTAACCCTCAACACGAACAAGGCGCAGTCGTTTGTCGCGTCGCGCCATCATTTACCCGTTTTGGACATTTTCAAATTTTTGCCGCACGTGATGACCTCACGTTATTAAAACAATTCGTTGATTTCACGATTCGCACCGATTTTCCAGAATTGGGCGAACCTTCGACGGCGGTTTATTTGAAATGGTTTGCCGAAGTTTGCCGACGCACGGCGGATATGATTGTGCATTGGCAACGAGTGGGTTTTGTTCATGGCGTGATGAATACTGACAATATGTCGATACTCGGCTTGACGATTGATTATGGTCCTTACGGTTGGTTGGAAAATTTTGATTTAGATTGGACACCCAACACCACCGACGC
>DALYHZ010000155.1:1890-6382 GCA_031970635.1 Methylococcaceae bacterium
GGCGTTATCGTTTTGGCAAACAAGCGCGAATTGCATCGTGGAATTTAGCACAACTGGCAAACGCGATTATTCCGCTGATTCAACAAATTAAACCATTGCAAGCCATATTGAATGAGCATTACATCCAAAATTTTCAAAATGCGTGGTCAAAGATGATGATGGAAAAATTGGGATTCTCAGATATTCAAGAAACCGATGAATCCTTGATTTATGACTTAGTTGCGTTGTTGCAAACGGTTGAAACGGATATGACATTGTTTTTTAGACAATTGGCGAAAGTCGATATGTCAACGATGGATTTACAGCCTTTGGATGAGGCTTATTATTCGCTAGAACAACTCGATGAAACCTATAAAAACAAACGTTTTGATTGGTTAAAACGCTATCAGCAACGTTTGCATCAAAGCGAAATAACAGAAACTGAACGATGCAAACGGATGAACAAAACGAATCCAATTTATGTGCCGCGCAATTATTTAGTGCAACTTGCTATCGATGCCGCAGAACAAGGTGATTTTAGCGAAATTCATAAATTGCTCGATCTTTTTCGTTCGCCTTATGATGAAAAACCACAATTGAAAAAATATGCTCAAAAACGTCCTGATTGGGCAAAAGAACGCGCGGGCTGTTCGATGCTGTCGTGTAGTTCATAATCAAAAATTGTTATCAAATCTCTCACCCTAACAGAGTAAATTCTGTTGTCATCCTTTTCCGTAAAGACACTACATTTTCCTTTGCATTCGTTATTTATTTTTCGATTCACATTTCTGCTCAATGGAAAAGCAGAACTTGCACTATAATGCGCCATTATTAGTCCTAAATCTTACTGCCCTTTCGGCAGCCTTAAAAATGAGTTTGAATTCACTATGTTCATGCGATTTATTTATAAGTTTTCCTCCCCTCCGTATTTTTATTCGATTAGCGGAAAAATGTTACCGTGGCTGACAGCATTATTTTTTGCGTTAATCGGTTACGGCTTGTACGGCGGTTTAGTTACTGCCCCTGCCGATTACCAACAAGGCGATAGTTTTCGCATCATTTACGTTCACGTTCCAGCCGCATGGATGTCACTGTTTATCTATATGGTCATGGCAATTAGTGGGGGAATTGGCTTGGTTTGGCGAATTAAACTCGCCGAAATTGTCAGTATTTCAAGCGCATCGATTGGCGCAAGCTTTACCTTTTTGGCACTCGTTACCGGTTCGCTTTGGGGAAAACCCATGTGGGGAACGTGGTGGGTTTGGGATGCGCGTTTAACGTCCGAATTGATTTTGTTGTTTTTATATTTGGGTGTAATTGGACTTTATAACGGCATTGAAGACAAACGTACTGCCTCTCGCGCTGTGGCAATTTTGGCATTGGTTGGCGTGGTAAATATCCCGATTATTCATTATTCGGTCGAATGGTGGAATACGTTGCATCAAGGCGCAACCGTCACAAAATTAGATAAACCTTCGATTCATATTGACATGCTAATTCCGTTACTTGTGATGGCTGGCGCGTTCAAAGTTTATTATTTCATCGCGCTTTTGTTAGGTTGCCGAAATGAATTGTTAGAGCGTGAACCGAATGGAAAATGGATTGATGAATTGTTGGAGAATGTGAAATGAGCGAATTTTTCGCAATGGGCGGTTATGCCTTTTATGTATGGACTTCTTACGGATTGACGTTTTTGTTATTGCTGATTGGCGTTATCAAACCGCTAATAACAAACAAACAAATTTTGCGAGGCTTAATGTTAAAACGTAGACGGGAGCAAAATTCATGAGAATTATCAAACAAAAACGGTTAGGTTTAATTTTGCTCATGGTTGTAGGGATTTCAATTGCCACATTTTTTGGTTTGCGAGCCTTTAACGACAATTTGATGTATTTCTTTTCCGCGTCGGACGTTATCGAAGGCAAAGCGCCGAAAGATCATTTATTTCGTTTAGGCGGCATGGTGGTAAAAGGAAGCGTTGTGCGCCAACCTTCTGGTTTGACGGTTCGATTTGTTTTGACCGATATGGCAAAAGAAGTGCCTGTTGAATACACTGGCATTTTGCCTGACTTATTTCGTGAAGGACAAGGCATTGTGGCAAATGGCAAATTAGATGCAAACGGCGTTTTTATTGCTCAAGAAGTTTTAGCAAAACATGATGAAAACTATATGCCGCCCGAAGTAGCTGGCAGTATGAAAACAGCACCTGCGGAGACACAAAAATGATGTTGCCTGAATTAGGACAATTTTCGTTAATTTTGGCGGCGTGTTTATCGTTGGTATTAGCGGTTGTGCCGTTACTCGGTGTGCAAAAAGGCGTAGGTAGTTGGATTGCGTTAGCGCGACCTACTGCCTTTGGACAAACATTTTTCATGATGGTGTCGTACGGCATTTTGACCGCTTCGTTTATCAATCACGATTTCTCTGTGCTTTACGTTGCGTCAAATTCCAACACCCAATTACCGTTTATGTATTTAGTCGCAGGTGTTTGGGGTTCGCACGAAGGTTCACTTTTGCTTTGGGCATTGATTTTGTCATTGTGGACAACGGCGGTTGCCTTATTTAGTAAAAATTTACCGACTGAATTGATGGCTCGCGTTTTAAGCATCATGGGCGCAGTCGCATTAGGTTTTTTGCTGTTTGTGATTTTTACTTCGAATCCGTTTGAACGAATTTTCCCCATTCCAGCCGAAGGTCGTGATTTAAATCCGCTTCTTCAAGACCCAGGTATGGCGATTCATCCGCCGATGCTTTATATGGGTTATGTTGGTTTTTCAGTGGCATTCGCGTTTGCGCTTGCCGCATTGATGAATGGCAAACTCGATGCCGCATGGGTGCGTTGGACAAGACCTTGGACAACCACCGCATGGTTATTTTTAACGCTTGGCATCGTACTCGGCAGTTGGTGGGCGTATTACGAACTCGGTTGGGGCGGTTGGTGGTTTTGGGATCCTGTCGAAAATGCGTCGTTTATGCCGTGGCTCGTCGGCACAGCGTTAATTCATTCTTTGGCGGCGACTGAAAAACGCGGCATGTTCAAAAGCTGGACAATTTTATTATCTGTTTTCGCCTTTTCACTCAGTTTGCTAGGCACATTTTTAGTTCGTTCAGGTGTTTTAACATCAGTTCATGCCTTTGCCAGCGACCCAACACGCGGTATTTTTATCTTGGTCTTTTTAGGCATTGTGGTCGGCGGTTCGTTAATGTTGTTTGCCATTCAAGCCCCAAAAATCCAAACCGAAGGACATTTTGAACTCGTTTCACGCGACGCATTGTTGCTGGTCAATAACGTTTTATTGGTGGCAACCACTGCAACGATTTTGCTCGGTACACTTTATCCACTGGTGATTGACGCTTTAGGATTGGGCAAAATTTCTGTTGGTCCGCCGTATTTTAATGGCGTATTCGTACCGTTGATGGCACCACTCGCATTTTTTGTGGGCATTGGCGTTTTAGCACGTTGGCGACAAGATAATGTGAAACGCTTGTGGCAGTTGGTCATGATTCCTTTGGCAAGTAGTTTGGCAATCGGTTTAATTTTGGCTTTGGTACAAACGCATTTTTCATGGGCGGCATTGATTGGTTTAACGCTTGCCGTTTGGACAGCGATTGGCGCAGGTTTGGGTATTTTTGACCGTTTGAAAAATAAAACGGATAAATTCACTGCGTTGTTTGAACAACCATTAAGCATTTGGGCAATGACTATTGCACATTTGGGAATTGCCGTTTTTATTGTTGGCGTGACGATGGTTTCAACGTATTCAGAAGAAAAAGACATTCGTCTTGCGCCAAATGAATCGTTGCAATTGGCAGGTTTTGACTTTTTATTTCATGGCGTAAAACCCGCTACAGGTGCGAATTATCAAGCCAATGAAGGACATTTCACTGTGACAAAAAATCAAAATTTGGTTGCTGAATTACATCCTGAAAAACGCATTTACAACGCATCAGGCATGCCGATGACCGAAGCGGGAATTGATGCCGGTTTAACACGCGATTTGTTTGTTGCGCTGGGCGAACCACTTGGCAACGATGGTTCGTGGGCATTGCGCGTTTATTACAAGCCGTTTGTGCGTTGGATTTGGATAGGCGGTTTGTTTATGGCATTTGGTGGATTATTGGCGGTTTTGGATAAACGCTATCGTCGTGAAACCAAAGCGGAGGCAATTTAATGAAATTACGTTTTTTATTACCGCTGGGAATTTTTTTAGTAATCGCTGTTTTCTTAGGCATTGGTTTAAAACTCGACCCTCACGAAGTGCCATCGCCATTGATTGACAAACCTGCTCCCGCTTTCACGTTAGCACAATTGCACGAACCAGAAAAAAACTTTTCTCCCGAATATATGAAAGGCAAAGTGTGGCTTTTAAATGTTTGGGCTTCGTGGTGCGCCTCATGTCGTGAGGAACATATTTTTTTTACTGAATTTGCGCGTGCAAACCCGTCAGTTAATTTAATCGGCTTAAATTACAAAGATGAGCGCGAGGCAGCAATGCAATGGTTAACAAAATTA
>DALYHZ010000156.1:0-1461 GCA_031970635.1 Methylococcaceae bacterium
CATTTCGGTCTAGCCATTTGAAACGATAATACAATTGTTGATTATTAGAATCAGAATTGAAAACCTCCGCTTGTAATGCCATTAGATGGTTACGTTTAGTGGCGATAATATTGCTGATTTGCAAATACGACATTTCGCCTAATTGCTCAACTTTCGCAGGAATACTATTTGGCGCGGGAGGGGGCGGTGGCGTTGTAGCACACGCAAACAACGTTGAAGTCGCCACAACAACTAAACATTGAACTAACTTAATTGGTTTCATTTTTTGCTCCGTTTTTTATTGGAAGATTTACGCACTGTTTTTGCGACGTTTTTAGCCGGTGTCATGTCTGGTTCAATTTTTGGTGCGGACATCATGTAATTGGCAGGCATTTTTGCAGTGTAAACCGGTTGTGACCAATACACCTGATTATTTATGACTCGCGCCACAACGACAGCATGTGAACCGTTAATGTCTAAAGTTTGTTTTCGTGAACCGATGGTAAATTCATGTTTACCGGTTGGCAGTGAAAAACGCGCCACGTTAATCGTTGAAGGTAATGTGCGCCATGTGCGTTCGTCTGCGGATTCGGTAATCACATTCACCGCATTTAATGCCACGCCAGCCAACACAGCATAACTGTTATTACTGCTCATTAAGGCTTGTTGCGAGGCGGTTTTAACAGCGGCGCGTAAAATGCCGCGTAAGATAATTCCTGTCATATCGTCTTTTAACGCACGTTTTGACATTGCATCTAAACTTGTCACCATTGCCAAAGGCTGATTGATTGTGCTGTCGATACTGACGGCATTTGGTGCGCTCGTATGCGTTGGGTCAGAATGCAAAACAGGAAAAGAAATCGGAATAACGCCTAAGCCTTTATAAATAACCGGAATTGGAATCATAACAGATGAAAGTGATGGCGCAACGCCGCTTTCAACGACCATTAAAACATCTGTTTCGTTAGGTTTATGTTGGCGTGGGCGTAAATCTAAACCAGCAAGACCGTCTTCTAATGTTTTGGTATTAGGACGTAATTCAATGGCTTGTCGATAACCTGCTGCCGCTAAACTCGGCTCATTTAACGCTTCATAAATAAACCCAGCCAAATAATGACTAAATGCGCTTTGATAACCATTTCTTAACGAGGTAATTTCAGGCGAATTCAACGTTTCGACTGGATAACCGTTTAAATCCTTGAAAGTTGTGTTAATACCTTTGGCTTTACTTTCTTTTTCAATTTCGGCGGCTTCTTTGGCGCGAACTTCAGCAATAACTGCTTCGCGTTCATGTGTTTTTTTAATTTCTGTGCGGGCAAAATCCCAATCGCCATTCAGTAAATGGTCTAACGCCAGTTGCGTGGAAAGCATCACTTTTTCATAATCATGCCCATCATAACGGCGTGTTTTATCATTCAGCGTCACCGCGCCAATATTTTCTAAAATTGCACCGGCGCGAATTTTTGCTTCATTTTCCCATTC
>DALYHZ010000156.1:1478-6354 GCA_031970635.1 Methylococcaceae bacterium
AAGCCATGTCGAAACGCTGTCTTTGTATTGATTGTTAAAACGCTGCAACGTGCCTTTTTCAAAGTAATACAGCAAATCTTTATCGCTGTTGGTATTATTTGAATCCAGTTGTTGCAGAGCTTGATTGACTTGACCTTGTGCGACTAAATCAACGGTTTGTTTTAACTCGTCGTCATAACTTCGCATGGCTGAACAGCCTGAAAGCACAAATGTAATGGCTAAGGCTATCGTGATTTTTTTGGGAGAAATTGGCATAAAAATCCTTGAATGATTAAAACTAAACAAGTTAGAAAGAAAAATGACGGCAATCATTGCTCAAACACTGGCAAATAACGCGCTGCCGATAAAATAATTCACTGTGTGGTGAATGTAAATGGTTTTGTAGAATCATATTTTTTATATTTAATTCAAAAAGATAGAGCGTAATAATTTATTAAAAATGGTAAAAATGATGAGAAAACATTTAAATGGGGTAACGCTAGAAACGATTTTAAACGAATTAGTTATCGCGTATGGTTGGGTTGAACTGAGTCAACGGATTAAGATTCGGTGTTTTTATAATGAACCAAGCATAAAATCGAGCTTGAAATTTTTACGCAAAACACCGTGGGCAAGAAATGAAGTTGAAATGCTCTATTGCACTTACAAAGAAAAAACCGTGAATCGTAAAATAGGCAAATGCCAATGAAAACAAGAGAAATCGCCTTGTTGGGCGAATCGGTATTAAGACAAATTGCACAACCCATCGACGATGCAACCGATTTTGCTGTGCGTGAATTGGCGCAGACGATGTTGCTCACATTAGAAAATTCTGGCGGTGTGGGACTTGCCGCCCCGCAAATTTTTGAATCAAAACGCTTAATCATCGTGGCTTCTAAACCGACTAAACGTTATCCCTACGCGCCTGAAATGCCTGCAACGGTGATGATAAATCCTGAATTCACGCCGCTAACGGATACGATAGAAAAAGATTGGGAAGGGTGTTTAAGTATTTCGAGTATTCGGGCATTAGTGCCGCGTTATTCATCGATTCGTGTTCGTTATACCGATTTGGATGGGCAATTTTTAGAAGTGGATTTCCATGGTTTTGTGGCACGGGTTTTTCAGCATGAATACGACCATTTAAACGGCTTGGTTTATTTAGACCGTGTGGAAAATAACCAAGATATTGTTAGCGAGGAAGTGTTTTTAACGTTGATTGTGGGGAGTTAAATTTTTAGAACAATTGTGTGTATTCTATTGGGAAATCTCGTAAGAAGACGTGCATTAAACATGTAATCAAAATAGATATGTAAAAATTCAAAATGTTTTCTTTATACGAGAGTAGCAAAACTTTCAGGCAGTATGTTCAGTATAAATCTGAGGGGGGGGAATTATCGTCACAATGGCAAATCACATGTTTCATTCTAAATTTTGTGTTATTTCACTTAATTTAATTTTTCAAATTTGTATGGCTAATTATAACACATTGATACATAACAAAAATCGTAAATGGTTCGGTTATTGCTCCTATTTGATCATGCTTAGTTTACAATAATTTCTTGTATATGTAAATCAAGTAAATAATTCTTGGTTGTTCATTTTATTGAAAATAGGAAAAGTTATGAAAATGTCTAAACGTTACTCAGTACCTTTTGTATTAGGTTTTGCTAGTACATTATTTATTTCAACAAATGCTGAAGCTGCATTTAACGGCTTGCCATTAGCCTCTTCCCAGAAACAAGAAATGAAACTTATTGAGAGACAAGGAAAAAAGTTTTCTTTAGTCAAATCTCTCAAAAGTGATGGGACGATTCAATTGCAGGTTTTGGACGAGAATAACAACATCATTCCTGAAAGTCGTATACCTCAGATTTCACATAAATGGATTTCAGATAGTCTTCAAAATAGTATAGATAAGTCTCAAAACAATAATGCTCTTTTCCGTGTAGATATAGGACTTCGAAGAGAAACTGTGGATGATAATGCTATCCCAATTATGGGGAGCAGTGAGGTTTTAGATCCTATAGAACCAGACAAAAGTTATACCACCAATTTTTCGCTCAATGGTAAAGTCGTTACGGAGCAGGATATACTGGCAGCGGATGAGGAAAATAATAACCATGCAGTAAGGCAACAAATTGATAATAGAAAATTATTACAACAACGTCTAATAGATTTGTCTATGCTCCATGGGTGGTTTTCAAAAAAAGAAGTTCAAAAGGCGGTGAACGAATTTGATCAAGGTGGCAATAGTAGCATCATTACGACAGAGCTTACTCGTGAAAGCATTATGCGTCTCGTCAACGAGGACTACGATTTAATCACAGGAGTTGAAGAGCATATTGATAACAAAGACACTATCACAGAAGCAATGGTATCGAGTGGTGTTGATCCTACTGTACTCAATGATTCCACATACCAGGGTAACGGAATTGGAATTTACATGACGGAAACTGGTTGTCCTAATTCAGGACATATTACTAACTATCAGAATTTGGGTGGAGTACGCACGGATCATTCAGAAAATGTTAGTGCTATTTTGCGTAGCGTTTCACCTCAAAGTTTTATTTATTGTCGAGGTGATGCTGTTTTACCGTCGCATAATGATTTATTCAATGGTCAATCAGTTCAAATAGTTCATGTTGTGAATCGTTCTAACCTAGAAATTGCTACTACCAATGACTATAGATTATCAGATCGTGACTGGGACGATTTTGTTTATAACAATCCTGTCGCAACATTTCTAGCAGCCGGAAATAATGGCAACACCGCGACTCCTGCTGTGGGTTCTCCTGCAAAAGGACTGAATATTATAACTGTTGGAAACTATGATGACGCAAATAACACGATAGCTTTGACATCGAGTTTTGGTGATCCTGAAACCAAAAATATGAAACCAGAAATTTCTTTACCAGGTCAAAATATTACAGCTGGTGGTCACACAATGTCTGGAACTAGTATGGCATCCCCTCATGCAGCAGCGGCAGCAGCTGATATTATGGGAAAGTTTGTCCAATTTAGATCTGCCCCTTCGAGACTAAAAGCGTTAATGCTTTCTGCAACTAAAAGTATCAGCGGAGGTCAAGATAAAGTCGGTTTAGGTGGTTTAGATTTTGGTAGTGTGATAGCAGGCAAAGATGATTGGTGGTGGAATGTTGCTAATGATCTGTTTGGTACGATTGATTCCACTGATGCTATGCCTAACAATGGTGCTATAGATGTCACAAAATATTTTAATGCCTCCACGTCAAATATAACAGTTAGTCTTGCATGGCTTAATCGTGGTTCATACACTTACGAGCATCGTTCAAATTTAAATTCAATTGGTATAGATATGGATATTATCGTATACGATCCAAATGGAAACATTGTTGGTACGTCAATGAGTTTTGATAATCCGTTTGAAGTTCTAACTTTTGTCCCTCAAATATCAGGAAATTATCGTTTTAGTATTCGTCTATTTACGATTAATGATATTAATTCCAGAATTGACATGGGATTGGTTTTGAATTATTGATTCGTCTCCATACGTCATACATCAGATAACGAACTTGATTGAATTCAAAATCCATTATGTTCTGCTCCAATTTCCTGGAATCTCGTCATGATTAAAAATATTTTTCGCTACTTTAGTCTTTTATTGATGTGTAATTTAACTCAGGCTGAAGGCATCAAAACAATTGAAAACGATACTATAGTAATGATTAAACCCAATGGTTCGTTACAGTGTGATTCAAAACAAGGAAAGAACCGAATTGAAATGCAACGTGAATTAACTGAACAGGGCATTTCTGTTTCATCTGCTTATTGTGGTCATTATCCAACTGTTGATGCGGCTTGTGGATTGCCGACGGGGCAACTCAACATTTATGAAATTACAACTCAGCAATCTCAAATCGATAAAGCTAGAAGTTTAGGCTTTGAAGATTTACCTCCCAATGTTGTAATCGATAAGACTTGTCCAAATAATGCGTTAGATATTTTGGTCAATAATAATCCCAAGAATGCCGCTAAAATCCGTGTTTTACTTGGTAATGCTGTCACAAATAACATGCTTCACATACTGATTGCAGAAGATAAAAATGGTAATTTTTCCGTGTGTGTTGAGGCGAATGCTCAAACAACCGATGTTCAATTCCAAGTTTTCACAAATAAACTTAAAAACATCCAGCGCATTTCAGATTCCAATGTCACCATCACGCCAAGACAGACAAGCTGTTTGTTGAAATAGTTATTAGTTTTTCCAAGTCATATTACGCCGACATCTTCCTCGCTCTTTTTTTTGAGCGAGAAAGATGCTGTTTTCCTTATCCAAACGTCGAACCGTTATAACCCCAAAACGCCGCAGGCGCATTGCTAAATTCAATATAAATTCTATCCGACGGGATTTGTAATTCAGCATTGAGTAATTGACACAACGACGCGCTTAACGTTTTCGCCTGCTTTTCCGTTAAACCAATACTTTTACATTCTAAATACGCAAGTGGCGCGTCTTTACCCGCAAAGAGCATTGCCGAACTATGCGCGATTTCCACCATCACATACGATTCGGGTTTGCCCGTTTCTTTGACTAACAATTGTGAGAGTTGGCTCAAAATTTTAGGTTTATCAGCGATTTCAACATTGGTGTTCAGTTTCACATAAGGCATAAAATTTCCTCAAAACAGTAGATTGAAAAATAAGTTAACTCAGTTTTTGCAATAGAAAATCGCGCGTGCGTTTTGCAACACGCAAAACAGGCGCAGAGACGCCCATTGCTACGGCATCTACTAAACAATACCACGCCGCCACGCCGCTAGGCGGATTTCCTTGCGGTAAACCTAAAACAGGGTCAATAGCCGCCCATTTCCATGTTCCAACCGCTGTGCCGATGAGTTCTAACCACGTCGTAATA
>DALYHZ010000157.1:0-6315 GCA_031970635.1 Methylococcaceae bacterium
TGTTTTTCGCTCTTCAAATTTGTGAAACGACAATAACGCATTTTCAAGATCTATATTTTCACGTTTAGCTTTACGTCGTGCTAATCGCAATGTATTTGTTTTCAGTTGCACACGTTGAAAACAACCATATTTCACTTTTTCGGGAACATCTCGAACACCTGTAACATGAACATAGTTGCTTAATTTTTTCAACCAAAACTTAGCATTAAATTGTTCTAGCATTTTTGAATCGTGAGCAAATAAACGCAATTTATCACCAAGTGTGAAAGCAAGCGCGTCATATTTTGGAAGTGAAACGCCAATCGGTTGTGTGCCATCTTCCTTTTTCATTTCAACAAAACCCAAATGCAATTGCTGATAGACTTTTTGCCAAAGAAAATTCAGCGGCACATCAATATCAGGCAACAACGTAATTTCGATATACGCTTTCATAAGCTACTCTTTTTCGCTTTCGCCAAACACACCGCCCCGCACTAAAACCGCCATAACGTAATGCTCGGCATTTTTGTCATTGAGTTTTTCACCGCGTGCAAATTTGTCGAACAAGGTGAAAAAATCGACTTTTTCTTTTGGCGTTCTAAAGGCTTTACCTAAATTAGTGACTGCGCCATAAGGTTCAATTGCAATCGGTTTGCCATGCGCCAATTTTTTATTATCCGCATTTTCAGCTTCTGCAATTTCATACGAAAATTCAGGATACCAAGTATCAATCGTGCGAAGTGCGTTACCGATTTTTTGCGAATGCAACGCGGCTTGATTTTTAACGTGATACAAAATTTTGCTTTTTTTAGATTTGCTGTTGCCTTTGTCTAAAACCAATTCTTCACTCGGATAAACATCTTGCGCGTTGCCGATTTGAGCGTAAGCATTAATTTCCAAAAGCAAAAATTCTGTTTTTCCAGCCAACGCATCCGCAATTTTTTCAGCCAAACTATCAATATCCGTATTTTGCACATTAAAATTTTGCGTACTGATTTCATCAGCATTTTCAAATTTCCATTCTTTTCCAGAACTGAAATCTTTCACATGAATTTCTAGCTGTTCAACGCCTACGCGATTACGCCATAAAAAACGTCCGTTTGCGATATTAACCGCATAACGTTTTGCCAATTCGGTAAAACCATTTTCAGAAATGTAATTTTTGACTGCTTCTTGATAACTTGCATAAAAAAGCGCGTTATTACAAGCTGATGGCGTTTCAACACCGCTCAACACTTTCAACGTAAAATTTAATCTCAACGTATCGTGTTCTGGCGATAAGGAACAACTATCAACTGTTTGCAAATTGGCTTTTTCAACTTCCGCATCGAGTTTCATTGGGTCATCTTGCAACGCTTTTTTCAAACGATTTGAAATTGTTCCGCGTACTGATTTTTCACGAAGTTCAAGCGGTTCACCTTTTTCGTAACGATTCTCCCAAGTTGTGCCATACAAATAGCCATCCGAAGGTACTAATTTTTTTTCAAACGCTAATACTGACGCTTTATCATCTTTTTTTGTTGCCATAATTTTTTCCTCTTTTAAATTATTGAAGTTTCGTTTTGTTTGCAAAGATACAAATTATTTTCTAAATCAACATGATAATGCCAAAGCATGGAATCTAACGTTTTCAACCGATACGGCATAACAAACTCGCCAAGCGTAACAATACTTTCAGCAAAACGGTGTGGTGTTGTGGCATCACGCGCATTTTCCGCTTTTCCCAGCGCACTAATGCCTTGAAAACCTGTTGCAATCGGCACAATCCAACCGTTTGTTTTTCGTTTTCGTGTCCATTCAATTTCGCCAGTTTCTTTTTGTTCGCTTCGATGATGAACCGCTAAATAATCCAACAACGCATCCATTGCACTAGCCCCTGTTTGCATAGCTTCAAGCATCAATTCGCGTCGTTCAATTAAAACGTAACTTGGCATGAGTTTTCGCATTAAAGCGCGTCGAGAATTTTCATCGGTAATGTCGAGTAATTTAATTTCACCAAAATTTAAAATGTCGCCGCTGGCAATTTTTAATTGACTCAAATGTGTCGGTAAAATTTCTAGCAATTCGTCTTCTTCAAACGGTAAATCTTCACATTCAATCACCAACGAAACATCTAAATGACAATGCGCTTCTTCAATAAAGGCAGGACGTGAACCGTCTTTATCAAGCGGATTTCCCGTTGCAATAATCGAATGCACATAATCGCCGCGACTTTTATAAGTTTGTAGATTCAAATCGTGACACGCCACGCCAACGCTTTTAAATTTCAAATCATCAAAATCTGCTTGATTGAGCTTTCTTTGCAAAGCGTGAACAAATCCAAGCCATGCAGTCATTGCTGGAAAACCAATTGTGTAAGGACTTGAAAGCGCGTTTGCGTTTTGAATTTTAATGTGCGGTAACAATAAAATACTTTTCATAACAAACCATCCGCGTTTTCTTCAACAATTGTTCTAATGTGGAGTAAATCTTCATTGCCAAACAATTCAGCATCTTGAATCACTTTTTTGTAACCATCTAAAAACCAATGCGCTACTTCTTTGATGACGCGATTGATCCATTCATCACTTTCTCCACGTGGCTGTAAAAATTCGTCATCTAGCCAAATGCGTTGATACATCGGCAAAGTGGTTTTCTCAGTCCAACCTGCTTCAAGTTGACGAAGTTGTAACCCCCGTTCGATAACGCGCTCAATCACGAAACTAATTACGTTGTCGCGCCCATCACGAATATCAATGTTATTCGGCTTCGCAATAATCAATCGATGAAAAGCTTTAAAACTTTCTTCGTAACGTTTTGGATAAAGACTATTTTTGAAAAAATCAGACGTTGGCGGTTGAATGTTACGCACTTTGAATTGTGGCGGAATGCACGGGAGCAAATACGTTTCACCATAATTTTTACTATTTAACACACTGATATTTTGCGGTTTTGTGCCACCAAATCCCATGATAGTTAAATCGTAAAATTCATCAAAACCGTGTTCATCAAACCCGTTATTTTTTTCAGCTTCACGCGCTGATTTTGTAGCTTCAGAAAATCGGCTATTTTGAATTTTTTCTTTTAACGCAAACATCACGCCTGATGGCGTTAAAACCGAAAGCAGGTGATAGTCGTTTTCAACAGGAAAATAAACTTGTTTGAGTTGTCCGCTGGTGCGAATTTTTGAAGATTTATCTTGTTTGATGGTGAGAAAATTATCACGCAATTCATCGTAAGAAATTGAAGTGAGTTTGAATTGTTGTTGAATGTAATCTGTGTTTTCTTCTAAATGCGTTAGAACCGTTTTACCGTCTGCAAGTTCCAAAGATAAAAATTTATAAACATCCATTGCCGCCGCATTACCAAAAACGTCTAATTCAGTTTCAATATTACCAGTTCGCAAAAAACCATCTGCCGATTTATTTCCAACAAAAATAATAGAACTAGATTTCGCGCTTGGATGCGTAAATTTACTTGGATGGCTGACTAATGATAATTGCCCAGCGCGTTTTGCCGCATCGGGCAACCAATTTTCAGGATGAAAAGTTTCTTCAATTTTACTGATTCCAGTTTCATCAGCTTTGCCTTTCAACTTAGCATTTTTGCGTTCAAACAAAAAATTTTGTATTGCTTTATCTAACATTATTTTGCCTTTTTAGGATTACTAAAATTGACGGCAATATAATGTATATCGTAATTTTATTTCAACCTAGGTTCTTGGTTTAAAAAATTTAAAATAATTTTTAAGAAAAACAAATCACATTTCAGTAAAATCAAACCATGACACTGCTGAATAAATAGCTTAGAAATATATTCTTAGATTTATCGTTCACTGCCGAATAGGCGGCTTGAAAAACAGGCGGTCACTCCGTCTGTTTTTTCTTAAACATTCCAATCTGCTCAGAATAAACAAAACCGTTATTGTCACGCTCAGGCAAACAAATTTCGCCATAACGCAAAGCCGCTTCATAAATCGAAATATTTTTCTTAGATGCCAAATTTTCAACGAGTTCTGCATAATCTCGATGTAACCACAAACGATTTAAATGAACTAAATTCTCAGCACGTTTTTCAATTCGGCGTGTTGATTCACAATTTGCGATTCTTCCTTTTTCATCTTTTTCGATAAAGTGCCAAGTTTCACAATCATCGTTTGGAATTAAATACAATTTCATTTGTTTTTCTTCTTTACGAAATGGCGTTAAAACCTGCGGAATCCCCGTCAAAAACCAACATGAACTTAGCCAACCTTCCAAGTTTGCCGCGCCTTTTTTCTCATATGCGGTCAACAATTCACTAATAACGTGATGTTCTAAATCCACTAAATTCATTTGATGATGAAGTTGTGCTTTTCTTTGAATTCGTGGTTGTGCGTTGATGACGTGAGAGATACACGACTCATCAACAAGCTGTTTTAAATCATGTGTTTTTAAACGATGATGTTCTGATTCATAACCTGGTTTGCAAAAAACAAGTGAATCATCTGATTTCAATAATCCGTTCAAATTGTATTGCAACAATGCGATATTCGGCTGATTCACAAATTTGTCATGTCGATGGCGCAAAACCCGTCCTGCTAATTGAATAATCGAACGATAAGACGACGGTTCAACAATTGCCCAGTCAAAATCATGATCGCGCCCGACTTCTTCAATAGGCGTTGCTAAAACGATAAAAATGACATTTGAAGACAAACTATTTGTCAAATGCTCACGAATAATCGGATTTTCAAAAATAGCATTCGGATTTTCAGCATTACGTTTTAAAACTTGATCGAGATGTTTTTCTTGTTCGCTTCGCATGAGCATGATTTGTTGGCTGTGATACGCCATAATTTTCACATCAACATTAAATTCCCAATCACGTTGCATTAAAAATTCATCAACTTCAACACACGGCACAATGTTTGCCATTCGAACTACACCAAAAGACACGTTCTTATTTGTTTTCGGGTCGATTTGAAAATGCCGTGAATGTTGCTCAACAATCGTTTTAGCAATAGTTTCGTAATAGCGATTTGTTTTACTTTCCAGCTTTTCAGAATCCGCTTTGATATTTTCAAGCAAAATAATTTCACCTTTTCGTTTTACAGAATCACTGGTTAATTTATCAATACGTTTTTTGATGAATTTTTCATGTTGAAATTTGAATTCTTCATGACACCGTTCTTTTGCGGTAATTGAATGTGTTTGTGTCGTAAATTCATCAATCCATGCACAACCAATCGTTTTAGAAACCTCACGCGAACTAAAAAAAATCTGCCAACCTGCTTGATACGCATTGAAATAACCTTCTGCTAAATCAGGCGGAATCGTGGCAGACGAAATCATCACTTTTCGCCCCAACATTCCCGCTAAATGAATCAATCGCCCAATCGCAACTAAATCATCACCATCAAAATCATCAATTTCGTCAATAACTAAATCCGATGACATTAAACGCAAGCTGGGCAAAATATATTTGCCCCCTCGCGTGGTTTCAGTTGCAGCCATTAAATGGTCAATGGTGCAAGTGAGAACAGGCGCATAAAGAAATTTTCTATCACGCTCTTGTTTTAAAACCGTTAAAAAACCTTCTTCTGGAATGTTGCAATCAAAATCAACGTCATCATCAAGCAAATCTCCACCAGATTCTGAGCCACTTTCTTCATCATTTAATTTTTCATCAAGCAAATCTTCTTGGTTTTGTTTGTGTAATTCTATGACGGCTTTTGAACCGATTAAAACCGCCAATTCCGCATTATCTAAACCAATTCGATTGCGGTATTCATCGCCTGTTTGCAATGTCAACGTTCGCAAACCCAACGCCAAAACATAACGCAAACTATCAAAATCAGGCGATAACGCTCGCATAATTTTAGCATTGGCAAACGTTTTACCTTGTCCTGTGCTTGCCATGTTGACCGCGAAAAATCCGTAATTCTGTAAATTTTGAGTTGTTTCGTTTTCTCGCCACGCTTTGATTTTTTTAACGGCTGTGTCTTGCCAAGAAAAACGCTCAGGGCTTTTCTTTTTAAGCGTGTGAATATCTTTTGCAACAGGTAATTCTGTTTCAAAAACAGGCAATAAATGTGCAATTTTCAACGCATTTTCAGCAACGCCAATTAAATGTTCATCGAGTTTTTGTTTCTGTTTGCCTGTGTCACGAAATGTATTTGCGATAGGTTTAAAATCGGTTTGCCATTTTTCATTCACTTCCGTTTGAGAAGAAAAATAATGGTCGCCGAGCATCAAAGATAATCGGGCATGATGCAAAACCAATCGCCATGCGCCGTTTTCAAGTGAGCAATTTAGTTTCGCTAACATTTCAGGATGTTGAGCTTTAGTTGCCCATTTTTTCGCATCTTTAATCCAT
>DALYHZ010000158.1:0-6308 GCA_031970635.1 Methylococcaceae bacterium
CAAGAAGCAGGCGGCGAGAACTATCGTTACATTCCAGCGTTGAATGATTCGGATGAAAATGTTGAGGTCATGCTCAACTTATTAGGAGATTTGAAATGACGGCTATCCCTTTTGACACAATGCAATTCGTTGAAGATTTAGTAAAAGAAGGCATTCCTGAAAATTACGCCAAAGCAATTACCAAAGTTTTTACTAAAGCACAGCAAGAATCAAACGCCGCTGTTGTCGAACAAATTAAACATGATTATCAGCTTGATAATGTAGCAACGAAGCGCGATTTAAAAGAACTCGAATTAAATTTGATTGTAAAAATGGCTGAATTTAAGAGCGATACCATTAAAGAAACAACAAAATGGGTTGCGGCTATCATTATTGGTCAAACAAGCGTGGTACTTGGAATTTTAAAATTGCTGGGAAAAATTTAAAGGACAAACTATGACTGCATTAGTCGGCATTATTATGGGTTCAACATCTGATTGGGAAACGATGCAATTTGCTGCTCAGACATTAGAAAAATTAGGCATCCCGCATGATGTTGAAGTTGTTTCGGCGCATCGCACGCCTGATAAATTATTCGCTTACGCCGAAAGCGCGGAAAGCAAAGGTTTAGAAGTGATTATTGCGGGAGCAGGTGGCGCGGCGCATTTACCAGGGATGACAGCGGCAAAAACAGCCGTTCCCGTTTTGGGCGTTCCTGTGCAATCAAAAGCGTTGAACGGTATGGATTCGTTGTTGTCGATTGTGCAAATGCCTGCGGGAATTCCTGTTGGAACGCTGGCGATTGGTAAAGCTGGCGCAATTAACGCGGCATTGCTCGCGGCGGCAATTATCAGTAACAAACATTCACAATATCGCGGCGCGTTAGAAGAATTTAGACGACAACAAACGGATACCGTTTTGGAGAATTCTGACCCGCGTGCATGTGAATAGAGAGGAAAATGTGAGAATGAAAATCCGTGAGCGTCTAAACAAGTTTTACGACTTTCTAACGATTCAACTTCCTGAATTTTTTATTAAGCATTGCATAGGGATAATAGGTTGTGCCGCTGTGATTTTAATAACGGGGGTTGTTGGTTTTTATTATTATCGATTTCATGAATTTGAATTAAGCTCAGGCGTAGATAAATGGGGGCAGTTTGGTGATTACGTTGGAGGAACATTAAATCCAACTCTCAGTTTTCTTGCGTTAATAGTTTTGTTGCGGACTTATGCAATGCAACGTAAAGAACTTGATTTACAACGAGAAGAATTAGAAGGCACTAAAAAGATTCTAAAAGAACAAACCGAAACACAAAAAAGACAGCGATTTGAAAATACGTTTTTTGAATTGCTTAAAGTACATAATCAATTCATGGAAAATTTTTTTGAACTTCGTGAATTTGTTGGAAAAGATGGTGAAAAATCAGACATTATTGAGAAAGTTATAAAGGAAACTTTGAGTTTAGAGTCATTAGGATTGGATAAGTTGCATGATTTTTTTACCAGTCAAGGAGAAATATGGGGTGAATACTTTAGGGTTCTATATCAATTATTGAAATTTATTGCGATAAATTCCGACAATGGGATTGATGGCGAATTTAGAATCCAAGATATAGCGAGAAATGATGTTAGTCATAGTGAAAAAATGTACAGCAATATAGTTCGTGCCTTATTACCAGATGACATAATGAAACTGCTTAGCATAAATTGTTACATTGAAGGTGAAGATAAAAAGAATTACCACAAATATAAAGCAATCATTGAACGATATGCTTTTTTTGAACACGCATCGTTTAATGAAGAGAATGATAGTCACAAAATTTTTGTAAATTATCCAGTTTTGCTAAAAGCAAGAAATTCATATAACTCCAAAGCCTTTGGCAAATAACTAACAAAATCAGGAAAAATCAAAAAATGCCAACAGTATTAAGAATAGATGCATATCGATTCTTTTTCTATGCAGGTGATAGAGATGAACCTGTACATATTCATGTCGAACATGATAACAACATCGCTAAATTTTGGCTAAATCCTGTCCGATTACAAAATAGTGGTGGCTTCAATCGTAAAGAACTATCAACTGTACAAATGTTAGTTTTAAAACACCAAAAAGAAATGATGGAGGCGTGGAATGAATACTTTAGCGACTAAATTAAAAAACGTAGCCATCGAATTAGTCACAACAACCGATGATGCACTGACTGTTGAATTAAGCGACGGACGCACACTTTCAGTACCGTTGTTATGGTTTCCACGCTTATTCCACGCGACAGCAAACGAAAGAGAACAATGGCGATTGATAGGTAACGGACAAGGTATAAATTGGCAAGCCATTGACGAAGATATTAGTCTTGATAATTTATTATTCGGTCAACCCTCAGGCGAAAGCCAAAAATCGTTACAAAAATGGTTGAATACTCGTCAAATTCAACAAACTCAAATCGTATAAAGCTAGGAATTATTAAAATGAAAGTAGGAATTTTAGGCGGCGGGCAATTGGCTCGCATGATTGCATTAGCGGGTTATCCGCTGGGCATTCGTTTTATTTTTTTAGACCCATCGGTTGGCGCGTGTGCCACAACATTGGGCGACCATTTGCACGGTGATTATCAAGACGAAAAATTGCTCGCCGAATTGGCTAAACGTGCGGATGTCGTCACTTATGAATTTGAAAATGTGCCAGCAAAAGTGGCGAGTTTTTTAGAATCCCACACCCAAGTTTATCCACCATCAAAAGCCCTCGCCGTCGCGCAAGACCGTTTAGTTGAAAAAGAGTTTTTAAACGATTTAGGCATTCCCACTGCGCCATATGCAGACATTACGACGTTTGAAAGTTTGCAAACAGCAATGGAAAAAATTGGTTATCCCGCAATTCTCAAAACACGCACGCAAGGTTACGACGGCAAAGGGCAATCGGTGTTGAAATCGGTGGCAGATTTAAAATCGTCGTGGCAAAAATTAGAAGGTTTGCCTGCGATTGTTGAAGGTTTTGTGAATTTCAAACGCGAAGTTTCCATTGTGGCAGTGCGTAGCGTTTCGGGCGAATTAGCGTTTTATCCATTATCTGAAAATGTGCATCGTGGCGGTATTTTGCGCGTATCGGAAAGTCGTGAAAACGATGCTATGCAAGCCAAAGCCGAAGATTACGTCACCCGTTTGATGAAAGCCTTGGATTATGTCGGCGTACTCGCATTGGAATTATTTGAAGTTGATGGCGAACTCGTTGCCAACGAATTTGCGCCGCGCGTGCATAATTCAGGGCATTGGACAATCGAAGGTGCAGAAACCAGCCAATTTGAAAACCACTTACGCGCCATTTTAGATTTACCGTTAGGTTCAACGGCAGCCGTTGGCAATGTAGCAATGGTTAATTTCATCGGTGGTAAACCTGAAAACGAAGAGGTGTTAAAAATTCCAAACACGCATTTGCACTTATACGCAAAAGCCCCGCGCAAAGGTCGCAAAATTGCCCATGCGACCATTCGCACGAAAACGCTTGAAGAATTAGAACCGTTAAAAAAACGTTTAATTGCATTAGCCGATGAAGCGGATGATTCCTAACGCAAGGCATTTGAGCTAAAAATGTACAAGTGGGCGAATGCGGTAATAGTTATGTATTTAATGAGTGGTTCTTCGCATGCGAATTCGGAGATGGATGAGCTGTTGAGCATGAACTTAGAAGAACTTATGGATATGAATATCTCTATTGCCACAAAAACTGAAAAGTCATTATCCGCAACTGCCGCGCCCGTTTTTGTGATTAGCGCAGATGATATAAAACGTTCTGGAGCAGCCAATATTCCCGAAGCCTTGCGTATGGCTTCTGGCGTGAACGTAACCCAAATCAATCCGCATGATTGGAATGTGAGTATTCGCGGACTTAATGACCAAGCGGCAAACCGATTGTTAATATTAGTCGATGGTCGTAGCGTAAATGCTGGTTTTACGTCAGGAACTTATTGGCGTGATTTACAAGCCTTACCAATGGAATCGATTGAACGTATCGAAATTATTCGCGGTGCAGCCGGAACCATTTGGGGCGCAAATGCGATGAATGGTGTTATCAACATTATCACCCGTTCGGCACTCGCTTCACAAAAAGCGCAATTAACTGCAGGTGGTGGCTCAGCGCAACAAGGTTTTGGACGATTTGAATATACTCAAAAGCTCGATAACGATACCAGTGTGCGTGGTTACGGTACTTATTACAACGTCGCCGATGCAAAAGGTCCGGCAAATTATAACGGCAGTGCAGGCTCAGGGTGGTCAAACGGCGCACGTTTAGATTGGAATGATAAACAAAACAACTCGCTTATGGTCGATGCGAACTGGACGGAAAATGATTCTGAAGAAACCGGATTATTAACGACTTTACACGCGCCTTACACGCAAGCCATCAATAGCCAATCATTTAATCATCAAAGCGGACATTTTTTAACACGCTGGGAACACCATTTAAGCGAGAAAAATTATTGGGCAATTCGCGCTTATTATGATTATGCAAATCGTAAAGACTTTTCGATAGGGGTGAAATTAAACACGTTTGATTTTGATTTAACGCATTATTTTTCATTGGGGGAAAACAATAATTTAACGTGGGGAGCTGGTTATAGAATGATGAATGAAAATGTCAGCAGTTCTTCCATGATAACAGTCAATCCCGCAATAAATACAAATAGCATCTACAACGTTTTTGCCCAAGATGAAATCGCATTAGATGAAAATAAAAAATGGCTTTTAACACTCGGTTCAAAAGTGGATTACTACACGCTGACGGGTATTCAAATTGAACCCAGTGCCTCATTAAATTGGCGTATTGGAAATCAACATTCATTATGGGCAAGTGTTTCTCGTGCGGTGAGAAGCCCACCACGGAATCAAGGTGGTGATATGTCTTATTTAATTTTTAATTCATTACGCAACGTTGGCAAGGTAACAGTACCTGTTATGTTGCAAGCGGGTGGGAAAAAAGGCATTGATGCTGAAAATGTCATGGCGTATCAAATGGGTTGGCGCGGTTCGTTTAGTTCTGATTTAACCGCCGATGCGACGATTTTTTATGCGCGTTACGCCAATATCATTCGCCCCGAATCGATGGGAAATGCGTATTTTTCTAGCAGTTTAGGTATTCCCGCTATTATTTCACCTTGGATTGCCAATAATAATTTAGATGCTCAAAGTTATGGTGCGGAGCTGAGTTTGAACTGGCAAGCAACCGCTTGGTGGCGAAATTATTTAAGTTATAGTTTTCTTCGTATGAATGTACAACCATACGCCGGACATACGCTTACTTTTTATGATCCAAATGGATTTGAAAAATCCACACCGCAACATCAAGTTTCGTTACGCACAAATTTTAATGTGACCAATGACATCGATTTTGATATTTGGTGGCGATACACGAGCGAAATTGTCGCAAACCAACGCGCTATCAACGGTTATCTTAATGCGGATGCACGGTTAGCATGGCGACCAGTGAAAGATTTGGAATTGTCACTGATTGGACAAAATCTCATTCAAACTCAGCACATGGAATATCAAGGTGATTTTCTACAACCTCAAACTACTTATATTTCGCGTGGCGTTTACGCAAAATTTAATTGGCAATTTTAAACGATGCCCATTTTAAAAAAACTCGCTTCACAAACGGCTATTTATGGTTTGAGTAGCATTTTCGGACGCTTTCTTAATTATTTACTCGTTCCGCTCTACACATACTATTTCACTGCAAGCGAATACGGTGTGGTCTCCGAATTTTATGCGTATTCGGGTTTTTTATCGGTGTTTTTATTGCTTGGATTTGAAACCGGTTATTTTCGATTTCGTAGCGATAACGATAAAGCCTATTCGACCGCATTGCGTTTTGTTGTATTTTTGAATTTAAGTGTTTTCGCATTACTTTTTTGGCTTAATCCGTTAATTTCGAGTGCGTTAAATTATGCCGCGCATCCTGAATATGTGTTGTATTTTGCGTTAATTTTAACGTTTGATGCGATGGCTGCATTACCTTTTGCAAAATTGCGTGCTGAAAATCGCGCAATGCGTTTTGCCAGCATTAAAATTTTTGAAATTTTGCTAACCGTGGCGTTAAGTTTATTTTTCATTGTGCTGTGTCCAAAATTACAAACGCAAAATTTCACATGGTTGCCTTATATTTACCGCCCAGAAATTGGGGTAGGGTATATTTTTTTAGCAAATCTGATTGCCAGTGGCAGTAAATTTTTATTTTTAATACCGCAACTGAAAGGCTTAACGGCAGGCTTTGATTGGCAACTTTTTAAACGCATGGCACGTTATTCGTTGCCGATGGTGATAATTGGTTTTGCCGG
>DALYHZ010000159.1:0-6300 GCA_031970635.1 Methylococcaceae bacterium
AGGTGTCCGTCGCGTGGTCGCAGCGTGGGGTTTAACGACCTGCGCTCAAGACGGTTTCCATTCAAATACTGTCACAGCGGTTGTTGTACCAGCAGATAAAGATGCTCGCGAAGTCATCGGTACTGCATTTAACAAATACAACATTTCACTCGGTGGCGGTTTATCTGAAGTTATGGGCAAAGTATTCCGTATTGGTCACATGGGCGACATGAACGACGTTTCAATGCTTGGTGCAATTGCGGGTGCTGAAATGGCGATGCTTGATTGCGGTTTTGATATTAAAGCCGGTAGCGGTGTTGCGGCGGCGATTGAGTATTACCGTTCAACAGCGAAGTAAGGATTCAAAAATGACCACTGGATTCTAATTAACTTTTTCCAGCGGTTTTTTTGATATTAAAAAAGCAGCCTTTATGAAAATTTAAAGGCTGCTTACAAATTTCGAATGTGAATTGCTATTAACTGTAGACTGGAAACTTCGTACACAAGGCAGAAACTTTTTCACGAACAGCGGCAATGACGCTTTCATCTTCGATATTTTCCATCACATCACACATCATTTCGGCGATTTGAATCATTTCAGGTTCTTTCATACCGCGTGTTGTAGGAGCTGGTGTGCCAACGCGAATACCACTCGTGACGAATGGTGACTGTGGGTCATTTGGAACGGCATTTTTATTGACCGTGATATGTGCTTTGCCTAAGGCGGCATCGGCGGCTTTACCTGTGATACCTTTTGCAATCAGCGATACCAGCATTAAATGGTCATCTGTTCCACCCGAAACGACATCAAAACCACGTTTCATAAATACATCAGCCATTGCGCGAGCATTTTTAATGACTTGTTCTTGATAAGTTTTAAATTCAGGTTGCATGGCTTCTTTAAACGCAACCGCTTTTGCGGCGATAACGTGCATTAAAGGTCCGCCTTGAATACCGGGAAAAATGTTGGAATCGAATTTCTTTTCGAGTTCAGGATTACTTTTGCACAAAATCAAACCACCACGCGGACCGCGCAAAGATTTATGTGTGGTACTCGTTACCACGTCAGCAATTGGAACAGGATTCGGATATAAACCCGCCGCAACTAAACCGGCAACATGTGCCATATCCACAAATAAATATGCGCCTACTTTATCGGCAATTTCACGGAAACGTTGCCAATCCCAAACACGCGAATACGCAGAAAAACCTGCCACAATGACTTTTGGTTTATGTTCTAAAGCTAAACGTTCAACTTGTTCATAATCGATTTCACCCGTTTCAGGATTTAACCCGTATTGAACTGCATTATAAATTTTTCCTGAAAAATTTGGTTTCGCACCGTGCGTTAAATGTCCACCATCGGCTAAACTCAAACCTAAAATGGTGTCATGTGGTTGCAATAACGCCATGAAAACTGCCATATTTGCTTGCGAACCTGAATGCGGTTGCACGTTTGCGTAATCTGCACCGAATAAGGCTTTTGCGCGGTCGATAGCGAGTTGCTCCACTTTATCGACAAATTCACAACCGCCGTAATAACGTTTATTCGGATAACCTTCGGCATATTTATTCGTGAGTTGCGAGCCTTGTGCTTCTAAAACGCGCGGACTTGCGTAGTTTTCTGAGGCAATCAGTTCGATGTGATCTTCTTGGCGACGATGTTCATCTTGAATAGCTTGGTGTAATTCGGTATCGAAGTCTGCAATGGTCATCGATTTTTTAAACATGAGTTGTCCTTCTTGTATTTATTTAAGTTTGAATTTGAAAATAGCGCATAGTGTAGCAGTTCATGCAAAAACTTAAACATGGGTAAAAGCCAGATAGTTATATTTATGAATTAACGCACAATTAACCCATCTTCCATGTGTAAAACGGTACCAAGTTTGCGTGCTAAATCATGATCGTGTGTGACCACCAAAAAACTCACCTGCAATTCTTGGTTTAATTCCAGCATCAATTGATAAACCGATTCAGCGGTTTTACTGTCTAAATTTCCAGTTGGTTCGTCGGCTAACACTAATGCGGGCTTGTTAATTAACGCTCTTGCAACAGCGGCGCGTTGGCGTTCACCACCTGATAATTCACTCGGTTTGTGTTCAATACGATGTCCTAAACCGACACGATGCAATAAATCTTTTGCACGTTGTTGCGCATTTTTAATTGATTCATTGCCAATTAACAACGGCATCGCTACATTTTCCAATACCGTAAATTCACCTAGCAAATGATGTGCTTGATAAATAAAACCCAGTGATTGATTGCGTAATCGCGCCAATTTTGTACTGTTGACGGTATTTAAATTCACACCATTTAAAACAACTTCGCCACTGGTTGGTTTATCTAAACCACCGAGTAAATGTAGCAAGGTACTTTTACCTGAACCCGATGCGCCCATAATTGCCACACGTTCGCCGACTACAATTTCTAAATTCACGCCTTTTAAAACGTCAACATCCAATTCACCATAGCGTTTGACTAAATTTTTACATGTCAAAATTAACTCACTCATAACGCAATACCTCGGCTGGATTGATTTTAGCCGCTTGCCATGCTGGATAAATGGTGGCGAGTAACGACAAGAAAAATGCCATACCGGCAATTGCATAAACGTCTGTCCAAACTAATTTTGATGGCAATTCGCTAATGTAATACACATCGGCGGACATAAATTGCACATTAAAAAATTTCTCAATGGCTGGCACAATTGTTTCGACATTTAACGCTAAAATCACACCACCCACTGTGCCGATAATCGTGCCAACGACACCAATAATTGCGCCCAGCACCATAAAAATTCCCATTACCGAACGCGACGTTAAACCTTGCGTTTTTAAAATCGCAATATCGCCACGTTTATCTGTGACAACCATGACCAGCGTTGACACAATGTTAAATGCCGCCACAGCGACAATTAGCAACAAAATAATAAACATCACGCGCTTTTCTGTTTGAATGGCGCGGAAAAAATTGCTGTGAGCGAGCGTCCAATCGCTAACGTAATAATTGTTATAAAGTGCTTTTGATAATTCTTGCGTAATTTTTGGTGCGTTAAACAAATCGTCTAATTTAATGCGTAAACCAGAAACGGCGGTTTCTAAACGGAATAATTTTGCCGCATCGTCTAAGTGAATTAACGCCATATTTCTGTCGTATTCATACATACCGACTTGGAATGTACCGATTACCGTAAAGCGGCGCATGCGTGGCACAACGCCAGCCGGTGTTGAATTGACTTGCGGACTAATCACTGTAATTTTGTCGCCTACCACGACACCTAAATAATTCGCTAATTCCACGCCCAAAATAATGCCATATTCGCCAGCCACTAAATCCGTTAAATTGCCCTGTTTCATTTTCGTAGCAACTTCGGAAACTTTCGCTTCGTATTCAGGCAAAATGCCACTAAGCATCGTGCCGCTCACACGTCGCTCTGCGTTAATCATGATTTGCCCGTTAATAAACGGTGCAGTGCCTTGAATATGTGGATAGCCAACTAAACGCTGATCTAATTCTTGCCAATTATCGAGTTGCCCTGATTGTCCCGTCACGGTGGCGTGCGAAGTCATGCCTAAAATACGCTCACGCAATTCGGCTTCAAAACCATTCATCACCGACAATACCGTAATCAACGCCGTCACGCCAAGCGCGATGCCTAAAACAGAAGTCAATGTAATAAATGAAATAAATTGTGTGCGACGTTTAGCACGGGTATACCGTAAGCCGATATAAAAAATAAGAGGTTTAAACATGAATAAAATTTAGAAATAAAAATTAGGCTTTAGGTTTGCGGCACGCACCACAAAAACCATAAAGATAAAAATTGTGGTCGGTAAGCTCATAACCTAAACTGTCAGCGATTTCGCGTTGACGTGCTTCAATCAATTCATCGTGGAATTCATCAACTTTGCCACATTTCACGCAAACAAGGTGGTCATGATGTCCACCATCATCAAGTTCAAACACCGAATTGCCGCCTTCAAAATGATGGCGTGTCACCAAACCTGCCGCTTCAAATTGTGTCAGTACGCGATAAACCGTTGCCAAACCGATGTCTTCATTTTCATTTAGCAGAATTTTATAAACCTTTTCAGCCGTTAAATGGCGTTCATTCACTTGTTTTTCTAAGATTTGTAAAATTTTAATGCGTGGCACGGTGACTTTTAAACCGGCGTTTTTGAGTTCGTAGTTTTCTTGATTTTCCACTGCTGCGTTCTCGAAAAGGATTGATTTGGCACATTGTAACGTTTTTTTAAGCGTGAGCGCATGACTGTTTAGCTGAATTACCGTAGAATTCACAATATCTCTTATCTATTTTTAACTCTACGCCTCATGCGAAAATCGATTTTATCTTTAAGTCTACTTAGTCTTTCCTTAACAGCTTGTTCTTTTGTTTTAAATAATTTGCCTTACGTTTATACGATTGATGTTAATCAAGGCAATATGATCGACCAAGCGATGATAGACCAATTACGCCCCAATATGACTAAACGCCAAGTGTTGTATGTGATGGGTTCGCCGATGCTAGTAGATTTTTTCCATCAAAACCGTTGGGATTATGTCTATTCGTCTAAAAAAGGCGGTGAAGCGCGTGAGCAAAAAATGATTTCAATTTTCTTTGAAAATGATCAAATTAAAAGTATTCAAGGCGATTTAAAACCCAGTGCAGTACCAGTTGTAAAACCTAGCGTTGATAAAATGGTCGATGTGCCAAAACGCGATTTAGAAAAAACCTTGTGGGAAAAAATAACGGGCTGGGTTGGTTACGACGGCAGTCATGATGAGGTGAAAAAAGAGGTTGAAACTGCAAAGCAACCTAGCATTATTCCGTAAACAAAATGCACTTGGCTAAATTATTTAAGTCAAGTGCGTCTGTTTTTTATCTGGATGTTTCCAAAATAGAAATCAATCTTGTGGATAATTTCATGGTTTTTGCCAAGATTCGACTAAATTCCTATTTTGCAGTGGTTGATTTTGACTGAGTTTTGATTTCCCAATCAATCGAGTAATTACCAATTCAATGCCTACAACAGCTTTAATCAAGTTTTCAGTAAAATCCTCAGGCGCATCAGATACAGCCCAAGGATTAGGATGCGTCGCCTCGTTATGTTGCGTTAAGGCTTCAAGTTGTGAGCGAATCCACTCCGCATTATCGATGACTTGCAACGAACCATAAGCATGAACCACCTCATAATTCCATGTTGGTACGACTTTGCCCGTTTCTTTTTTAGTCGCGTACCACGACGGACTAATATAAGCCTCTGCACCGTGAAAGATTGCCAATGATTCTTTATCGGTTGTTAAGTTTTGCCAAATGGGATTAGCGCGAGCAACATGACCGCGCAATATACCAAATTGTTCAGATGTGGCTGATAAATGTAAAGGAATGTGGTTAGCGTTAATTCCACCATCTGGGCTAAGTGTAATCAATGTGGCAAGAGGATTATTTCTAATCAACTTATGCTGCATTTCAATATCAGGTTGCTCAAATTGTGGAGGCGTGTACATTTTCTTTACTTCTTTAGTCTAGTAAACCACGCACCAATTCACCAACCTCAACCAACGCCCCAGCCAAAGCCGCAGGATTTGTGCCGCCAGCTTGGGCTAAATCAGGTTTGCCGCCGCCTTTACCACCGATTTTTGCGGCAACAAAACTCGCTAATTCACCAGCTTTGACTTTTGCGGTTTGGTCTTTAGTCACGCCTGCAACCAAACTGACTTTTTCACCCTCAACTGCCGCTAAAACAATCACCGCGTTATGCAATTTGTTTTTGAGTTGTTCAACGATTTCACGCAACGTTTTGGTATCGACATTTTCAACCGTGGTCGCTAACACTTTCACGCCGTTAATGTCGGTCGCTTGCGCCATCAATTCATCACCTGTCGCGCTGGCAAGTTTTGAATTTAATTTTTCCAACTGTTTTTCCAAACCACGAGCGCGTTCAACGAGTTGTTCGACTTTTTCGACCGCTTTATCAGGAGTACCTTTGACTAAATCCGCAATTTGCGCCAACGCACTTTCACGTTGTGCGAACCACGCTAAACAGTTTGCGCCAGTGACCGCTTCAATGCGTCGCACGCCAGCCGCCACGCCGTTTTCGCTGATAATTTTGAAGCAACCAATATCGCCAGCCCGTGCAACGTGTGTACCGCCGCATAATTCAGTTGAGAAATCGCCGATTTTTAACACGCGCACTTCTGCGCCGTATTTTTCGCCAAATAACGCCATTGCGCCTGCTTTGACTGCGTCATCTTTTGCCATGATTTGCGCTGAAACGGCATTATTTAAACGGATTTGATCATTTACCAAGCGTTCCATCG
>DALYHZ010000160.1:0-6254 GCA_031970635.1 Methylococcaceae bacterium
CGTATTGGGTGCGCTAACCTATGACATTGTATCGTTATTGCGTGATTGTTATATCGATTGGTCAGACGAGAAAATAGAAACGTGGTTACGCGATTATTTTGAACAGTTAAAAGTTGCAAAAGTGGTCGGTACAGATTTTGTTCAGTTTAAACGTTGGTTTGATTTAATGGGAATGCAACGACATTTGAAAGTGTGTGGCATTTTTTCACGACTGCATTTGCGCGATGATAAACCAGACTATTTAAAATCCATTCCGCGAACCCTAAATTACATTGTGCAAGTCTGTGGCGCGTATCCTGAGTTGCACCCATTTCAGCAATTTTTAAAACAACAAATTTTGCCAGTCTGGCAAAAACACGCTTTACTTTTATTTAAATAAGTTAGGTTATCCACAAAGTTATGAACAATACGTTAATGCAACTCGCGCAAGTTTTAGAACAGCGCAAAGAACAATCGGGTGAAAAATCTTACGTTGCTAGTTTGTACGAAAAAGGATTGAATTCGATTTTAAAAAAAATTGGTGAAGAAGCCACCGAAGTTGTCATTGCCGCAAAAGACGGTAATGCCCAGCAAATCGTTTATGAAACAGCCGACTTATGGTTTCATTGCATGGTTTTATTGGCGCAACAAGGTTTGCATCCCAATGATGTTTTGGATGAATTACAACGCCGGTTTGGCTTATCGGGCTTGGATGAAAAAGCTCAACGTGAACAGAAATAGGAGACGACAATGCACTTTAGCGTCATGCAGTTAGCTTTAATTTTAGGCATTATTATTTTGTTATTTGGTACAAAAAAATTACGCAATGTCGGTGCAGATGTCGGTGGCGCGATTCGTAATTTTCGCAGTGCCATGAAAGAAGGGCAGGGCGAAAGTGAGGATTTACACGATGACGATAAAGTCATTGATAGTGAAGCGGCAAAACCTACCGCAACGCCGTATAAATTCAAAAAGAAAGATGATGTGAAATGAGCGACAAAAAACGCTTAATCATTGCGATAACGGGCGCGACGGGCGCAATTTATGGCGTAAGAATGTTGCAAGTTTTGCAAGTCCAGTCAGAATGGGAAACGCATTTGGTGATTTCATCGGCGGGTTTGGTGAATTTAAAACATGAACTCGACATGAGCCGCGATGATTTAAGCGCGTTAGCTGACGTAACGCATGGCATTCACGATATTGCCGCCACGATTGCCAGTGGTGGTTTTAAGACGGAAGGCATGATTATCGCGCCATGTTCGATGAAAACTTTAGCCGCTGTTGCACATGGTTTTGGGGATAATTTGATTTCGCGTGGCGCGGATGTGGTGTTAAAAGAGCGACGTTTAGTCATTATGCCCCGCGAAACGCCCTTGCATTTGGTACATATTCGGAACATGGCAATTGTCACGGAGATGGGCGGCATTATTTTTCCACCCATGCCTGCGTTTTATAGTAAAACCGATTCATTAGCCGCGATGGTCAATGAAACGGTCGGGCGAATTTTAGATATGTTTGGTGTCGATGTTACGGGACTTTATACGCCTTGGGAAGGGCTTTAATAATTCTAACCAATTCAACAAGATCTATTTCGATTTTTGAAAGTATACAGCTGATTTATTCATTTTTTTCCAGTTGTGAATGTATTTTGTTTAGTATCAAAAAAATTTGCGCGGCAAAAATGAATTAAGGAAATATTGCCGCGCATCTTGAAAAACTACAAGGAATTGACGAACATCTCGCGTTCTAGTAGTTGGTATCCAAGTTGAAGATTTAAGTGCCTTTCACTAGAAAAATCTTTAGGCGTATATTCGTTAGATGGCAAGTCTTCAGTTAAAAGCCCCATTCGTTGGTATGCTTCAGCAACAAGCTCACTACAAAACAAAGAACTTAAATCTTCTTTGTTTTTTCCTAAAACACCATCGTAGGCGGCTTTCAGTAATTCGAGTTTATTTTTTTCATAAGGACGACCACTAACTTCGTGACGAAAATCGTTGAGTTTACGAATCATATCGCCATCAAGAGGTTTTGAAAGTTGCCTAATACAAATTTCATATCCATTAGAGAAACATTTTTCAAGTCGTTCAGAAAGTTCTACACGTTGAACTCCTTTAGTTAACTTTCCAGAGTCGGCATCTTCAATATTACTTAATGTTGTTGATTCCCAGCAAAATACCGAACCTCGTGTATCCAAAGAATCGTTTAATTTGTAGACCATTCCAACATGAGACCATTTACTACAAGTAAAAAGTTTAATCCCGTCAGAAATACCGCCTTTGCCAGAAAAAAGAATAATGTCACCCGTTTTTAATTTATCTCGTATTTTTTCGTATTTCGTATCTTCGTATTTCATAGTCGCCACCGTCAATAAAAATTATATGTAGACAAACAGAATAGAATTTGTATCAAGAACTACGCGCTTCTCTAAGAACCATGCGTCTTAAATCAGAATCGGTCATCTCATCTGCCAACGTATCGCGCAATTTAAATTGCTCTTTGCAATAAACACCATATCGATTTAAATCTTGGCAGTCTGAAAGTTGTTCAATATCTTGCTCTATTTTTTCTTGCTTATTACTCATAGTCTCACCTACTAGAATTCAAAATGAATGAAATAGTTTTTCATCAAAAAAACACACGTCTGCATTCTAAGTGCAATTTCATTTTGTACAATACAGTTGTACTGTATATTTCACCAATAGCATGAGGATACAGTAAGGTAAATTATTTAAAATAGTAATTAACTTAGTGTTAATGTTGATATTTTATAAATATTTAATTTACATAATTTCAGGAAGATAGATGTGGTATATCTGTCGTAAAATATAAAAAAGCTTTAAAAGACTTCACTTAAAAGACACGCAATTGCCACCGCTGGCGCACAATCCGCCGAATCAAAATTCGATTCATTGAGTTTCATGCTAAATAAAGTTGAAAAATCAACATAAGAATAATGTAAATTTGCCGCAATTTCTTGAACCAGAAAACGTCCAACTCCTGCACCTACTAACGTTAAATTATTTTTTGAAATGCGACGCTCACAACCTTGTTGAATACGTTGTAATTGTTGTCTTCGAATATCGTGTGCGACCGCTTGCCAACGCGGTAATTCTTCACATTTAAAATCATCGCCTAACATTCGAGATAAACGTCTTGCACTGGCTTCTATCGATTTTTCTGCTCTGTCAGCGGTGAGCGTTTGGTCATGATTTTCGGTTAATTCGCCTGTTAATCGATACACATCTGCCATAGTGGCAAAATATTCTGCCATCACGCCAACTTCTTGCCCGTTATCTAATACCGTTTGCACAACCGCCATCACCGCTGTTCGGACAATACCGGTGTAAATCAATTCTTGTGTACACAATCGCGCGTAATCACTATAACCTTCTGCATGCACCTCACCATTCTTACATAACAAAATATCGGCTGTCGTACTGCCAATATCGACAAATAAGCATTCTGGAAAATGTTTAGCGGCAAAAGTTGCACTAGCAAGCCAATTTGCAGAGGCGATAGCGTCATAATGTGTTTCATCAATAACAGTGGCTGGCAATAAACCTTGCTTGCCGCAAAAAATTTGCACCTCGCAATTGGGCAGCAAGCGCGTTATGGTTTGAATAATTTGTCGCACGCCATCATGACGATTAGCAAATAAATCAACTAATTCACCGGTCATCGTAATGGCATGACGTTGATGTTTTTGCGAGGGCAGTTTGTTCAACAATATTTGAACAGCATTTTCTAATTGATTTAATCCTTGCCACAACGGGCAAGGCTGTTGATAAATCGCGATAATTTCTCTTTCGACCATTACGGCAACTTTAACGTGTGCGCCGCCAATATCCCAGCCTATTACATAATTTGTCATGATGTAGTTTCGAATGAATTAAATAAAAACGTTTATTTTGCCATGAATTGTCACTTCGAATAATGCAAAGCCCAAATTATGTTACAATTCGCGCTATTCAATAGTTAAGCCATCTTTTTTATGATCAATATTGGTAAAACAAACACACTTAAAGTAAGCAAACAAAGCAGTTCAGGTATTTACTTGAGCGACGGTTCTGGCAAACAAGTGTTATTGGTAGATAAAAAGCCGAAAAAATACGATTTAAATGACAGTGTTGACGTTTTTGTGTTTACAGATGGCGATGAACACCTTGCGGCAACGACTCAAATTCCGCTGGCACAGGTTGGTGATATTGCTTATTTGAAAGTCGTTTCTGTAAATTATTACGGTGCATTTTTAGAATGGGGATTGACGAAAAACTTACTTGTGCCATTTAGCGAACAGCATCACGAATTAGAGGTGGGTAAGTTTTATTTTGTTAAGCTATTTTTAGACAATAAAGCGCGTATTGTTGCAACAACTAAACTTAATCAATTTATTGCTGACACGGTGGAAGTCGATGAATTTACAGTTGGACAGAAAGTAGATTTATTGATTGCCGATAAAACGGATTTAGGTATTAAAGCTATTGTAAATAATGCTTACTGGGGATTGTTGTATGAAAACGAAATATTTCAATCGCTACAAAAAGGACAACGCATTAGTGGTTATATTAAAACGATTCGTGATGATTTACGGCTCGATTTAACACTGCACGAGGTTGGTTACGCAAAAGTTTTGACATTAACAGATGCCATTTTACAAACATTGCGTGATAATGGTGGCGCGTTAGCGGTGGGTGATAAAAGTGACCCCGAAACGATTTACGCGTTGTTTGGCGTAAGCAAAAAAGTTTTCAAACAAGCAATTGGTGCGTTATACAAACAAAGGTTAATCGAAATCGAAAAAAACGCGATTCGGTTGATTTGATTGAAATACTATTGATTTTAGCTGTATGAGTCACTATAAATGCGACAAAATGAACACAAATAGTGTTATTACTGTAATCATTAGAGGAGCGAATTGTGAATCTGCGATTTAAACCGCACTTAAAAAAACGGCATTTATCTATACTCGATGATGCTGAAGCCGCAGAAATAATGTTGCGTGAGGCGACTAATCTTTTACATATATTAGAAGGTTTACGACGCGAGATTATTGCACGAGATGAAGTGTATCTTGCTGCCAAACATAGCGGCGACAAAGAACAAATGGAAAATTATCACAAACTTGCCAGCGAGATTAGTCAAAAATGTCTCGATTATGGGCGCGAATTATGCGAACAACCCATTCCGCATTGGGTGACGGCAAATTTACCAAACGACAAAATAGCCATTACCAAGCATTCTTATGATGTTATTCGCAATAAACTTTGTGCATCACTGAATGTTTTCGATAACGATTTGTTACCAAATGCGCGTGCTTTAATTGATTTCGCTCAAGGGCGAATTTAATTTTTATTTTTTATCCAAATCTAAAAAACCGCTTGTGTATTACATGAGCGGTTTTTTTATTGCGTGTTTTTTGCGTTAAACTTATCGCCTGTTTTTCTTGTATGAGAGGTGTGGTTATGGAATTAAATATTGCTTATTCAAACGCACAATTAGAAAAAATTCGCGAACAAGGTTTTATTTATATGTGCGCGTGCCCGAGTCAGGTTAGTGAACAAATTGTACGTTTGCGTCGTTTGTTTGCCTATCAGCAAAATTGTATCAATGATGCAGAAACGGTGTTAGACATTAAAACACACCAATTGATTGCTAAGGCAGCTAGTCGAGCGCACGACATTATGCAAAGTTGTTTGCATGATGTGTTAGTTCATGAAAAATGGGATTTGGAAACACTTGAAATGCCAGACAACTTACGTCGATTATTGGAAAAGACGTTACTCGAATAAAGCGGCAGTTTCGTTATGCTACTCAACCTTTCCATTCTTGATTTAGCTATTGTTAAAGAGTTGCAACTCGATTTAACACAAGGCATGAGTGTTCTCACTGGCGAAACGGGTGCGGGAAAATCGATTTTACTGACTGCTTTAGGTTTAGCTTTGGGTGAACGCGCGACGGCGGATTATGTTCGTCCACACTGCAAACGCGCTGAAGTGAATTTAGAATTTGATTTAACCGCTACGCCGTCGGCTTTAATGTGGCTACAAGAGAATGAGTTTGACGAGAATCAACAGTGTTTAATTCGCCGCGTGATAAATAATGACGGGCGTTCTAAAGCCTATATCAATAATCGTCCCGTTACGCTTCAAACCTTACAATTATTCACGCGTCAATTAGTTGAAATTCACGGTCAACACGCACATCTAACCTTGCTTGAAAGTGAAGAACAACGCCGCTTACTGCAGCAGCAACTCTGGAATATCGCCAACACACTG
>DALYHZ010000161.1:0-6090 GCA_031970635.1 Methylococcaceae bacterium
ACTTGGCAACGCAAGCCAACATCGAACTAAAAGACAAAATTACCGCCTTTTCAACGTACACAGGAAGCGACGGTAAAGCGTCAACCTCAACCAAAGGCATGGCAATTTTTATCGCCCATGAAATTAAAAAATCATTTGGATACAGTGTGAAAGAAATGCCACCGCCAATGCTGAGTGCATTAAGCACGCTTTCAAATTCCATCATGCAAATCATCGATAACGGTATGAAACGCAATCTTCCACGCTGTGAAATACGGCAACAAATTATCGATGTCATCAAACTCAACAAACAGCAGTACAACATTATTAACGGAGGCTCAAATGAGCAATGAACTAACACCACTTGGAACACTTGCCGTCGAAATCGACGCATTAAATGAACAAGCCAACATTTACGCAAATCAGGCTTTAGTTTATGCCGCAAAGTGTGGGCAAAAATTGTTATTAGCAAAAGCACAATGCAATCACGGGGAGTTTAAAACGTGGTTAGATGAAAATTGCAAAACGTCTTACACGAATGCAAAGAACTATATGCGACTTGCAAGCAAAATGCCTGAGCTTTTAAAAGGGCAGTCAACTGCCCTTTTGCCATCAATCACTCAAGCAATCGAATTGTTATCAGCACCCGAAGAAATTAAAACCGAAGTCACGGCAAAAATCGAAGCGGGCGAAGATGTTACGGTAAAAGAAATCCAACGCCTGAAAAAAGAAGCTGCAGATTTGAAATCTAAAAATGAATCGTTGCAAGGCGACTTAACCGTAAGGATTGGACAAATCGACGAAAAACAAAAACGCATTGATTTCCTTGAAATTGACCGCGACGGGTTTAAAAAGCAAAACAATGAATTGCGCGATAACCAACAACAAATCATTGATGCCAAAGTCAGCGAGGAACGTGAAAAATTGATTCTCGAAAACCAAGAATCCATCGCACAGGCAAAACGTAAAGCTGAAAACGCACAAGGCGAACTTGAACGTCTCAAAAAAGAGCAAGCCAAAGCTATCAAAGACGGCGTGTTTTCGGAAATCCAAAAACGCAAAACTGAAATTGACCAGCTTGAATATCGTGTTGAATCCTTGCAAAAACAAACAGCCGACCTAACGCAAGCGCGTGATTTGCTCGAAAAAGATAACGGTATCATCAAACAGCACCTCGATAGCATTGGCACAATCGGCGAAGCCATACAAGACATTAAATCAGCGTTGTATTTAGCAGAAGAACGCGGCGCAATCCCTGTCGAACTCGTCAACGAATGGTCGGAGTTGAGTTATGCCATGTCAGGATTATCAAAACAGTTCACTACTTTCTGTAATCGTGAAAGCAACGTAGTTTCCAATGGAAATATTTTGATTAACAGTTTAACGGATTTGGGTAAAACACTTGAAATCGAGATGGTACATGTATGAATGAAAAACAACGTGTAGAGATTAACAAAAAAATGGATCGCCTGCGATTAACACCACGACGTAAAACTGCCTGGGGAAAAGGTTTTGTTATTCCGAAAAAGAAAACCGACATTGAAATGGTTGAAGCGTTACGTTTTGAGCGCATGGCAGTGACAAAAGAGAAGCTGTGGCAACGATAATCAATGATTTAATTTTTGCCATAATTGGAAGCATGTTTTTTTCTGGGTCATGTTTCGCAATGTACGTTAATTTTCAATTTTATTTAGCCCCGTTTTGGGGCTTTTTTACGACCAACAAATTTTAACCGCGCAACGTAGCGGATGCGAAAGCGTATAGACGTTGGCAACCAAGCGCGAGAGTGGTTGCTACATGAAAAACCTCGCGCAATCGGGGCGGCGTGACACCTCTCATTAAAAAGTAAATCGTTAGTCGTGTCCCGTGAATTTTTAAAACAAAGCCTGTTGTGTTGGTAGCGCAATGGGATTTTTTATTTTGGAGAAGAAATGCAATCAATTGATTTAAACGAAGCCGCTGATTTCTTGAAAATGAACGCAGAAGTGTTAAGGCGTAAAGCTAAAGCGGGAAAAGTACCAGGTAGTAAACCAGGAAAACACTGGGTATTTATAAAAGAGCATCTTGCTGATTTTGTCAGCGGTCGCGATAATTCACACGGGCGTTTGCTTCGTGTCATTGATGGGGGAAAACCATGCCAATCTTTAAACGAACAAACAGTAAAAACTGGATCATTCAAATTACCTTACCAAACGGTAAGCGAATACAACAAAGTTCTGGGACGGATAATAAACAGCTAGCCCAAGAACTTCACGATACACTAAAAGTGCAATTATGGCGCGAAGCAAAACTAGGAGATAAGCCAAAATATATTTGGGAAGATGCGGTAATTCGCTGGATGAGCGAGCAATCACATAAGCGTAGTTTGATTGATGACAAACGTATTTTTAACTGGCTACATGATTATTTGCACGGTGTAACACTAGAATCGATTACGAAAGTAAAAATTGAACAAATTAAACAAGTTAAAATCGATACAGGTGTAACGAATGCGACCGTTAATCGAATGCTTGCACTGTTACGTTCAGTTTTAAATCGTGCCGAAAAAGAGTGGGAATGGATTGATAAATCGCCACACGTTAGGTTGTTACCAGAAGAACAAGGGCGAGTGCGATGGCTAACTTTTGAGGAGTCGGAACGGTTACTCGCTGAATTACCGTCACATCTTGCTGCAATGGCACGTTTTACACTGGCAACAGGATTGCGTGCGAGCAATGTTAGTGAATTGGAATGGTCACAAGTAGATATGAAACGTCGTTGTGCATGGATTTATGCTGACCAAGCAAAGGGTAAAAAATCGATTGCTGTACCGCTAAATAATGATGCTTTGGCTGTTATTCGCGCACAAATCGGACAGCATAGAGATTACGTTTTCACTTACAAAGGTAATCCGATAGTGGGTCAACAAAGTACAGCAGCATGGCGAAAAGCATTAAAGCGTGCAGGAATTGAAGATTTTCGTTGGCATGATTTGCGACATACTTGGGCAAGCTGGCATATTCAAAACGGTACGCCAATTCATATTTTGCAGGAATTAGGTGGATGGTCAGACACGGATATGGTCAAACGATACGCGCATTTATCACCCATGCACTTATCAGGTTATGCGAGTAATGTTGATGCAAATTCGATGTACCAACAAAAAAGCCCTACGACTGAAAACCGCCGCAGGGCTTGATTTTGCTGGAGCCAATGACGGGAGTCGAACCTGCGACCTACTGATTACGAATCCGCTGAGACCTAAAAACAGCAAAAACTCACAACAAGCCACAACAATCAAATCCAGTAAAATCAATCCCCTGCCCTTTTTGTCTTATTGTCAGTTGTTGCCATTTATCGCCACCTTTTGCGAATAAATGGAGCAAAAATGGAGCATTGATTTATACTGTACCCATTGAAAATAAAAGCACTTGAACTAAGCGGAGCAAAAAAGATGACTGCATTCACAATTGATATTCATGATTTTTACAACGAACTTAAAGAGGCGGGTTTTACTGAAAAACAGGCGGATGTTATTGCAAAGATTCAAGGCAGAGCGGCAAACGCCACAGTGGAGCAAGTTAAACATGATTTGCATCTTGAAGAACTCGCAACTAAACGAGACATAAGAGAAACAGAATTGAGGGTTATTACCTAGTTATCAGCAATGCAACAAGATATTCAAATCACTAAACTGACTAACAGAGCATTACTTGCCGTGTGTACAGTCATAGCAGGTGCATTGATTAAGATGGCGTTTTTCAACTGAAAAATAAAAAGGCTTGCCAGTGCTACCAACACCAACAAGCCCACTTCATTAACCCCGACGGTCAATCAATCGGATGCAATCATACCAAAACGCGCCATTGTTTGACCAAAATTTTATAGGTTCACAACATGGCACGAATCATAGAACGTTTAGCTAAAGACGGTACCAAACGGTACGCCGCAACAATTAGGCTAAAAGGCTACCCCATTCAAAACGCGACATTCAAACGCAAAACGGATGCGAGCAAGTGGATACAAGACACCGAAAGCGCAATCCGTGAAGGTCGTCATTTCAAAACAGTTGAAGCAAAGAAACGCACAATTGCCGATGCAATCAATCGTTACATCAAAGACGTATTGCCAACTAAGCCAAAATTACAAAGCGACCAAACCACTCAGCTTGAATGGTTCAAAAACGAAATTGGTGATTACACACTGGCTGATTTAACCGCCGCGATGCTGGTTGAATGTCGTGATAAGTTACTCACTGAAACAGGATTACGCGGCAAAGTCAGAACGGCATCGACGGTTAACCGTTATCTAGCGGCGTTTAGTGCCATGCTAACAACGGCTAAAAATGAGTGGCATTGGATAACAGAAAGTCCAATTCGCAACATGAAAAAACCTACTGAAAACCGTAGCAGAGTGCGTTTTTTAACCGATGACGAAAGAACGCGATTACTTGCCGCGTGTAAGAATTCGAAAAACAAATATCTGCACTTATGCGTCAGTTTGGCGTTAGCAACAGGAATGCGGCAGGCAGAATTGATGTTACTGAATTGGCATGATGTTAATTTGATTGATGGTTACATCATCTTGCACGAAACCAAAAACGGCGAACGTCGGCGTGTACCAGTGACAGGATTCATTTTAGAACAGCTTAAAAACCACGCCAAAGTTAGACGCATTGACACGCCTTTGTTATTCCCCAGTTCGGTTGATTCGACCAAACCTGTCAATTTACGCAAAACATTCAACACCGCTTTAAAACAAGCTGAAATTGAGGATTTCCATTGGCATGATTTACGGCATTGCACAGCGTCCTATCTTGCCATGAATGGCGCGTCACTGGCTGAAATCGCCGAAGTGTTAGGACACAAAACCCTGTCAATGGTGAAACGATACAGTCATCTTAGTGATTCACACGTTTCAAATGTTGTTGCTTCTATGAACGATAAGATTTTTGGGATGGTTTGATGATTAAAGTTTTTTATTCGGGATGTGGTTTTATAAGTCAGGTCAATGAGCAAGGTTTTAACAGGGATTTGGCTGAAGCAACGCTAGGAAAATATAACGGATATTTTTTAATGAATGCTGATGTTATGGATGTTTTAGAGCATTTCGATGTCGCTACAATTTCTCGTTTAGATTTTATTTATGACAAATTACCGCGTGGAATTACGCTAGATTTAGCGCATAGAAGTAGATTTGGACTTGCGAATGATGTTGCCAATGCAAGGTTTAGCAGATTTTGTTATGAATTTGAATTACGAAAAGGCGTGAAGAAGTATGGATATGACAACAATAAAACGTTTAAAAATGCGTTACATATTCTTGATGACGAACCCGTACCACAACCAGCAACCAAATCAAACAATGAAAAAATAAATCCAAGACACGCGACAATTTTGGCAGTTATTAAAATGAAAGGATACGACCCGCAAGCAATACCACTAGGCGAAAAAGGAACAATCGAGGCAATTTGTAGGGCGGATTATCCTGAATTATTTGAATCCGAAAGCAGTTTTACAACGGCTTGGAAAAGCAGGAACGGACTTTTTAACATGGCAAATTATTAACAGGAAAAACTATGTACGCAGAAAAACTAAAACACTTTGAGAACGTCGAAAACTTAGGTGGTAAAGCGTGGGAACACGCCATTGCTTGTGATTTTTTCGATAATTCGCCCGTAAAAGATTGCTCTATGCACTGTTTTCATTTTCAGCAGTTGTTTGAATTGCTTTTTAAGCACTTGCTGGAAACGCGCAGTGAGTTTGGCGCATATCCACGCACGCACAAATTAGGTAGCTTGCTCACGCAATTGGTAAAAGAAACGGATTTTAAAACCGATATTGATAAATATGAGGCGCATTTGACCGCCATAACGGTTTGCGCTGAAGCGTATCGTTATAACTTTTTGATTGACTGCAAAATCTATCGCAAAGACGTTGTGATATTAACCCCATTGATTGACGAACTTATGCAATTTGCCGTGAATTAGAATTTTAAAACCGCAATCAAAACCACTGTTCAAAATTGAGCAGTGGTTTTTTTATGTCTGTAAATCCGCGCCATTACTGACTTTTACCATGGTAGTTACCATGGTAACACCCCCCTTTACCACTTGTTTTACCACCCACCCGC